>JAXJVC010000354.1:0-5412 GCA_036308745.1 Oscillospiraceae bacterium
CCGCCGATGACATAGAACAGGATGGTTCCCATTCCGCCGGTGGAGGGCAGTTCCACATCGCGATAGTAGAAGCCGCTGTCATGGTACGGAGAAATATGCTCACCGTAGGTCAGCTCATACGCCTCCGGCATCACGATGCCCTCGATCCGTGTCTTTTCCAACCGCTTCTTGTCAGAGGAATAGGTAGGTACGCCGTCGGAATCCTTGGCATCGTCTCCGGCATTGTCCACAGGAGAAGCGACCAGATAGGTAATGCTTTCCTCTTCGGATCCGCTGGTAAACTCCACAGCATAGGTTCCTGCAGGCAAATCCGTAAACTGGTAGCAACCTTCATTATAGCTTGTCGGGGTTGTTCCGGCTTCAGCCAGGAAACTGATAGTCTGTCCGGTCTGGATTTGGATAGGAGTCTGTGTTCCGGGATAACAGACAGGAACATAGTTATCTACCGATTTTAGGCCCTCATTCAGCTTCAGCAGCGAAACCTTGACACCGGAGATTTTTTCCTCCGAGCTATCCTGTACACCATCCCGGTCGGAATCCAGCCAGGTCAGGCCCTCCAGGGTACGGTTCACCATCTGTGCCCGGGCATAGGAGGTCAGGCTCTCATCCTGAGAC
Organism: Oscillospiraceae bacterium; assembly: GCA_036308745.1. Taxonomy (GTDB): domain Bacteria; phylum Bacillota; class Clostridia; order Oscillospirales; family Oscillospiraceae; genus Faecousia. The sequence goes on from JAXJVC010000354.1 coordinate 616, forward strand.
AAATAGTTCACCATGTAGTCCTTGGCCTCGCCATCGGGAAGCTGGATGGTAATGTGCATCTTCAGGGTCGCACCAGCAGGCAGATCACCCACCGCCAGGATTGCCGTAATCTGCTTATACTTCTTGTCTACCCCTGACTCATAGGTGTTCCAGCCTTCCTGTTCAGTCACAGAAGGAAGCTTGTTATCCGCAGATGTGTCGAAGGTAAGGGACTTCCATATTTCGTCTTCGACCTGGGGAGCGAGCCAGTCTATTATTGTCGTTCCGTTTTTCTCGGCCATAGCAAGGATATCACTACTCAGTTTTCCAGCATATTCTTCGCTGGTGGTATAGTAGAACGTCAGCTTGTCTGCGAGCTTGGCTGTCCCTGCGTTCACCAGCTCCGCAGTAAACTCACTGACAACCAGTCGCCCTGTGAAATCAGTTCTGTTCAATCCATCGATAGGCAGAGATTCCACAATTACGGTGTTTTTCTTTTCTTCGCCGCTGTTGTTGCCCACGGTCATGGTAAAGCCGAAGGGTTCGCCCTTGTCCACCACCAGGAAATCGGAAATCTTGGCCAGGGACACCGCGCTGGTCTTCTGGATACGGATGCTGTAGGAATCCAGGTTTCCATATTCTGCCTTAATCGGACGGTAGTCATCGTCGTCCGCATTGGTAGTGCTGTCAGGTCCTACGGCCCAGATCTTCACCTTATTGACAAGCTCTTGTTTGTCCTTCACATCATTGTCTGCACCCGCATTACCAATGGTGCAGGAGTAGTAGATCGACGGCAAACGTATTGTACCGTTGAGATCCTGAAGCGCATTTTTATCTTCTTTATTCGTAGTTACAGGAATCTCCCACCGCAGTATGGTTGGTTCACCAGTTCCTCCCCCTATCACCGTCATCACATAATCAGGATATTCTTGCGTATTAAACGCAATTCCTCCTGTGACAGTTCCCGGTTTCTGGCAGTAAGGATTCTGCTTGTATGTACCGCCATAGCGAGCGCTATCCTTGACGTAGGTCAGTCCAACAGGCAAAGTATCCTCGATATACACGGTGGTCGTCAGATCCGCACCAGTGCTGTCCCCTTTGCCAACGGCCCGGACAATGCTGGCGTTCAGCTGATAGTCCACCGTCCGCTGGTTTTGGCTCATGTCATAAACCTGCTTGGCGTTTTTGGTGCTTGACTCTATCTGAGCAGTGGTCTTGATGACCTGGGTCTTATAGGGAACCACCAGACAGGAATCCTGGTAAAAATGTGCACCTTTTCCGGAAGTGTAGACACCATTTTCATAGGTCGCTTTTTTGCAATCCCTCAATGCAGATATCGTCGTTTTCTGACCGCCATCTGCATTCAACGAACCACCTCTCTGGGCATAGTTATAATCCTGCCGCCAGAAAGGCTTGGGGTATTTTGTATTGGCAGCAAGCACCAGGGGATCATCCTTAGAGAAGATTCTGTCTGTAGCACCTTCTGTGTCCACAGCGACGCCTTTATTACCAATATCAATATCATTCTTTCCTGCACGGGACGGGAAGCCTACTGCATCACTATTCTCATTCTTCTCATTGTTCTCAAATTTCTCATTTTTAACATATTTATTGTAGTCTTCATCTGTCAGCTGGGAGATATCTGTATACTGGTTGTCTGGATTCAACGTGTTGTGGTACTTGCGCGCTGCCTCTGCCACATCCCTTTTCTGCCATGCATAGGAGCATCTGGTGATCATGTAGACCTGACCTGCTTCTCCGTGAATAGTACCATCCACAAACAGCAGAAAATGGTTATTCTTATCCACATTGCATACGCCCCGGGTCTCCAGCATCACGCCTACAGCCACATAGTTTATGCCAGTTTCCTGCGCTTTCTCTTCCATCTTCGCCAAGCTGGCAAAGAATACCAAATCATCTGGGGTGGCCTGTTTCATATGGTCTTCGCTATCCCAGCCGCCGCCATCCGGCAATGCCGCCCAAAGGAAATTATGCATTGCACCAGTACCGTTGCTGTGGACATCTACATTTCTATCCTTCGAATTATTGGGATCCCAGTCCGGATCCGGCGTGAAGAATCTATCATCAAACTTCAGCAGATCATTGTAGGCCACGCCGGTGTACTCACCCTCAGCACCGTCATGGATCAACCAACAGCCCAGAGTAACACCGGAGCCGGTGGTTGCCCAGTCTTCATCCGTCTTTTCGCAGCCATCCGTCAGGGAATTATTGTAGACTCTGGTTTCATCCTTTAGCAAAACGACCCGCCCGTCAATGGTGCCGGGGCGCTTCAGGTACAGACCCCAGTTCTGTTCATTGTCGTTAGTTTTATCGGCAGGCTCCATCTGATTTATCGCTTCCATTCCTGTTTCCTCGGTTCCCATCATCACATTGCTGATCTCGATATGGGTGTTAAACTGGCCTTGGGTGTCAGTGCCGTCAACGTTTTGAAAAGCTTCTGTAATATGTATCTTTCCCCCGGTACTGGAAAGAGCCTCATGGGGCTGCATAAGCCAGAACTCACCAGCGGAGAATACCGCCTGCTGGATGTCCCAGTAGTTTTTGATCGTATCCGGGTTATAATATGTGTAGTTTTTTTCATTTCCGGATACATAGCTATAAGGGAAGTAACCCATTTTCTGCAACATCTTATTGTCAATACCTTCACTGTTCAGTTCGGGAATAACAACAAAATCAGAAACCGTTACCCTAAATTTACCAGGTATGATATTTCCAGCTTCATCTTCAATCGGCGTATATATCCACTTACCTCCATCATAGCAGCTTCTGCCAAAATAAGCTCCATCCAGCTTCCAGTTGGCAGGGAGCAATGCGATCCGGTCACTGCCCACCAGACCACTCACTTGTCTGCCAGTCTGATTGGAATAACCGCTGATTTCCGTGTCCTCGCTGGCTGCAGCAGTATTATCGTAGTAATTACCGCCGCCAGTCCAGAACCGAACCTGATAATCGGGTACATCCTGGGGACCCAAGGCTTCACCCACAGGGTCATATTTGCTGGACATATCGACCTCAAAGGACAGCACACTGCCCTCTTCGGGGAATTCCACGCCCCGCATACCCTGGCCCTCTTTTCCCCGCAGCTCGATCCGGAAACCGGCGCCAAGAATCCGTCCTTCCAGTTCCGCTGTTCCAAATTCATAGGTACCGGTATTGACGTTTACGGAATTATTGCCCAAAACGGCAATGTTAAGCATGGTACGGGCAGAGATGGTGATTGCCTCAGCACCCTCGCAGGTGACCGCTTCGATATCATGCTTCTCCACCTCGCCATCCTTCTTGGTCACTTCCTTGCCGCAGCTATGACCGTTTCCGGCGACAATGGTTACCGGAATGCGGTCATCCGCCGCGTCATAGGTCACACCCACATCATTGTACTGAAGCCACATGGTAAAGATAGGCTGGAGTTTGTCACCGTTTTTCATCTTCAGCGCACGGATAACCACGCCCACTTGACTGGTGCTGGCACCGATGGCCGCGGCATTTCCCTGCGTGGGTTCCAGAGTAAAGCTGCCCCGCAGAACCTGACAGGCTACACCGTCTATCTCAACATCATCCAGTACATACTGGATATTCGGTGCGGTCTGAAGGAAGTCCATGGAACCGGTCTCAAACTGCGCCTGATCTTTGCTTACAGGCAGAATAAACTCAAAATAGACCCGGCCTGCTCTGTAGCCGCCCACATTCTCCTGGGCCTTGGCATCCCGCAGCTTGGTTCCAAACTCCAGGGTGTAGCTCATCTCATCGAAGGTCCGAAGAATGTTGTTTGCTTCACTGCTGTCATTGCCCGGCTTGTCATCGGCATCCCATTCCGCAGTACCGGTAACACATTTGTCCACCTTAAAGACGTTAATATATGCGTGGTCACCATCCAGCCAGTCCTTGATCTCACCCTTATTGGTATTCTCCTCTTCCTCCAGCGTAGCCATCGGCACCAGCCAGTCAAGCTGGGTCAGCTTGGCCGCGTTGGTAACCTTCTGCTTCTGGGCATCGGAAAGAACATTGTAGCTGTCCCGGATAGCCTGGGTCTTCTGGGCAGCTTCCTCCCGGTAGGTTTCGTAGCCTTCCCAGTCCTCTGCCGCCTCGTATTCCGCCAACTTGGCTTCCACCTGCTCCGTAGTTTCCAGGGTGTCAATCTGCTGGATCACCGCATCCACCTGAGCAAGCTCTTCTTCAGTAAGCTCCTGTTTGGGCTCACAATTTTCCGTGTGGGTGTGTTCCTCAAGCTGGCATTCCAGCACCCAGGTGCCATAGCACATATCCCCATGGGTATGCTCCTCCCCCTCCGGGATCTGGCAGGTCAAATTTTCCGTATCCACCGGGATCTCCTGGGTCTCAAAGCAGTCCTCCCCATGGATATGGACCGCCACTTCGATCATGCCACAACCGCCTTCACATTCCACGCTATGGGAATGGGCTTTGATCTCAGGCACCGTGCAAGCCAAAACCGTCTCGGTCTGATAGCAAGCGTCTTCATGGCTGTGCTCTTCACTTACGGGAATGTCGCAGCTCAGAGGCACTGCATAGCAATCCTCTCCATGAACGTGGTCTTCCTCTGCATTCTCACACAGCAGGACCGGGGCTGCCTTTCTGGTCTCCCAGCAGCTGTCTCCATGGCTGTGCTCCTTCACCTCGGGAAGCTGGCAAACCAATTCCCCGTCTACAGAACAAGCTTCCGTATGCGTATGAAGCACATAATTCGCCTGTCCGCACAGGAGCTTCCCCTCTGCGTCATAGCATCCATCGTCATGGCTATGTACACCCAGCTTCTCGTAGCAGCAATTCAGAACGCTGATC
>JAXJVC010000355.1:0-1716 GCA_036308745.1 Oscillospiraceae bacterium
CCGGTGGCCCAACCTTTTTGGGGGGAGCCGTCTAAGGTGAGACTCGTGATTGGGACTAAGTCGTAACAAGGTAGCCGTACCGGAAGGTGCGGCTGGATCACCTCCTTTCTACGGAGATATTTTTCTGGCCACTGTCTGGTGGCCTTTCCTGCCCCGGTTCCCGCGGTGGTCGCGGGGGTTTGTCCGGGGTGTGCTGGTGTGGAAGAGATCGTGTGGCTTGGAGTGGTGCGGGCATGCTTTTGGGTTCCCGGATCGCCACCCATGGGGTTTGTCCCCCGTGTGGCGTCCGTCGTCCCGGTCTTGCGGCGCGTCCCCCGGCGGGGTTCGCGTGGTCGCGGGTCGGGTGCGTGGCGGTTTGAGAACTGGATAGTGGACGCGAGCGAGAAGGGCGGGTTTGTCCCGTCCCTTTATCGCTGTATTTTTCGATCGAACTTCATTTTTGGTGTTGTTCGTCGATCGTTTTGTGATCATTTCAGATGTGATGATTTGTCGTCTGGGAATTTGCTGATTGGGCGCTTGCGGGTCCCGCACGGGTGTGTGGGTTGCCTGCAAGGGCGTATGGTGGATGCCTTGGCAGACAGGACCGATGAAGGACGTTGGAGGCTGCGATAAGCCTCGGGGAGCCGCCAACCGGGCTTTGATCCGAGGATTTCCGAATGGGGAAACCCGCCGGCCGTCATGGGCCGGCACCGCCTTGTGCGGGGGGTACGCAGGGAAGTGAAACATCTCAGTACCTGCAGGAAAGGATATTCCGTGAGTAGTGGCGAGCGAAAGCGGACCAGGCCAAACCATGGGCGCGTGATACCCGTCGGGGGTTGCGCCCGTGGTGTCGTGGGAAGCCCTGTCCCGGCGCCGACGCGCCGGGCGGGAGTCACAAAACCATGTTCTAGGCGAACCGGGTTGAATACCGGGCCGCAGAGGGTGATGGCCCCGTAGCCGTAGGGACATGGTCTTCCGATGGGTTCTCCCAAGTAGCACGGGCCCCGTGGAATCCCGTGCGAATCCGTGCAGACCGTTGCATAAGCCTAAATATTCCTGTCTGACCGATAGTGAACGAGTACCGTGAGGGAAAGGTGAAAAGTACCCCGGGAGGGGAGTGAAACAGTCTCTGAAACCATGCGCCTACGAACCGTCGGAGCCTTTCGGGGTGACGGCGTGCCTATCGAAAAATGAGTCTGCGAGTCAGTGGCATGTGGCGAGGTTAACCCGGGTGGGGGAACCGTAGCGAAGGCGAGTCTTAAAAGGCGTTTGAGTCGCGTGTCCTGGACCCGAAGCGGGATGATCTAGCCCTGAGCAGGTTGAAGCGCGGGTAAGACCGCGTGGAGGACCGAACCCACTTAGGTTGAAAACTGAGGGGATGACTTGGGGCTAGGGGTGAAAGGCCAATCAAATTCCGTGATAGCTGGTTCTCTCCGAAATGCATTTAGGTGCAGCGTCGCGTGATTACGTCCAGGGGGTAGAGCTACTGGATGCTTGCGGGCCCATACCGGGTACCAACAGCAACCAAACTCCGAATACCTGCGACGCGTATCGCGGCAGTGACTCGGCGGGGGATAAGCTCCGTTGTGGAAAGGGAGACAGCCCAGATCGTCGTCTAAGGTCCCGAAGCGTGTGCTAAGTGGGAAAGGATGTGGAGTCGCATAGACAGCCAGGAGGTTGGCTCAGAAGCAGCCATCCTTGAAAGAGTGCGTAACAGCTCACTGGTCTAGTGGTTCC
>JAXJVC010000356.1:0-1776 GCA_036308745.1 Oscillospiraceae bacterium
AGCGAGTTGAGGGATCTTCGCACAGCCGACACTTCACAGCGGCAAATCGGTGCGAAGATCCCTCGACTTCATTTCATTCCGCTCGGGATGACCTATCGTTTTCTCGCAGCATTCATGCTATCTCTTTTATAAGATTTCGGGAGGGTCAAAGCCCTCCCCTACAGCCATATATGGTAATACCGGTGCTTCCCCCTCAGAGTATTTTCTTTCAATTTTGTAACCTTTCCCCTGCACTTGACATTTTTCGTAATCTATAATATAATTCAAGAGAATATCCTTTGAACGGAGCATTTTTATGAAGAAACTGATCCATATTCTGGTGCCGATCCTGCTGATCCTTCTGATCCTTGGCAGCATCGCCTGGTATCTGTTCGTTTACGACCGGGATTTCACCCGGGACACACTGCTGGGCCAGGCCCGCTACCACGACCTCCACGGCAATTCCCGCCTGTCCGCCTGGTTCTATGACCTGGCCTACGAGCATTCCGGCCGGGATGAAAACGTGGCCATCGAGCTTGCCAACCAGTATAAGTCCGACGGCAACTACACCAAAGCGGAATACACCCTCTCCAACGCCATCAATTCCGGCGCCACCGCAGAGCTGTACACCGCCCTGTGTAAGACCTATGTGGAGCAGGATAAGCTGCTGGATGCGGTAGCCATGCTGGCCAACATTGCTGACCCCGCCATCAAGGCGGAGTTGGATGCCCTGCGTCCCTCCGCTCCCGCCGCTGACACTGAGCCGGGCTTCTACAGCCAGTATATCGATGTTGCCTTGTCCTCCGACGGCGGCACTCTGTACTGCACCACCGATGGAGAATATCCCTCCATCGCCGCCGCTCCCTATTCCGAGGCCATCTCCCTCCCCGCCGGCGAGACCGTGATCTACGCCATCAGCGTAGCAGAGAGCGGCCTGGTCAGCCCCCTGAGCATTCTGGGCTATACCGTCGGCGGCGTGGTGGAGCCTGCCATCTTTATGGATGTGGAGATGGAGAAGGCCATGCGCACCGCTTTGGGCGCTGCCGATGACGATATCCTCTACACCAACGACCTGTGGAACATCTCCGAGTTCACCGTCCCCTCCGGCGTCCGCAGCCTGGAGGACCTGAAGCTGGTGCCCTATGTCCAGAAGCTTACTGTCCAGTCACAGAAGCTGGTTGACCTGAACGCCCTTTCCGGACTGAACCTGCTCCAGACTCTGGACCTCACCGGCTGCTCCTTCCCCGCCGAATCCCTGTCTGTGGTGGCTTCCCTGCCCGCCCTGACGGAGCTGATCCTGAAGGACTGCGGCCTGTCTACCATTGAGGGGCTCACCGAAGCCAAGGGCCTGACCCGTCTGGACCTGAGCGACAACACCATCCGTAAACTGGAACCTCTGAGCAATATGTCCACCCTGGTGGAGATCAACCTTAAGCACAACGCCGTTACCTCTCTCGAGGCTCTGACGGAACTGTCCAACCTGGAGAAGCTGGACGTTTCCTATAACGCCCTGACCTCCCTCTCCCCCATTGCCTCCTGCGCCAAGCTGAGTTGGCTGGATGCGGGCAATAACCAGCTCACCTCTGTGGAGGGTGCCAATAAGCTGCCCCTGCTGAGCCATCTGGGCCTGTCCTTCAACAAGCTCTCCGACGTATCCCCTCTGGCTTCCTGCACCGAGCTGGTGAACCTGAGCATCGCCAGCAACGAGATCACCGACATCTCCGCCCTGAATGCCCTCTTAAAGCTGGACATTCTGGACTTCGCCTATAACAAGGTGGCTGCGCTGCCCGACTGGCA
>JAXJVC010000357.1:0-3044 GCA_036308745.1 Oscillospiraceae bacterium
CCGCCATCTTCAATCGGCAGACACATGCCGGGCATACCGGACATATCCTCTGCAATGGTGATGGCCTTGGGGTTCACCTGGCGGATCAGCTCGTTGGCCAGCTGCAGATAAGTAATGGCTTCCACATGGGTATTGTAGGAGAAATACTTATCATTGGAATTGAAATCGGTGCCCAGGCCGTGGTCGTGGTAGAGCATGGAGGTAACGCCATCAAAACGGAAGCCATCGAAATGATACTCGGTCATCCAGAACTTCAGGTTGGACAGCAGGAAGTGAATGACTTCGGTCTTACCGTAATCAAAGCATTTGGTACCCCAGGCAGGATGGTCACCCTTTTCTCCGGAATGGAAGAACTGGTACTCCGTACCGTCAAACATATTGATGCCTTCTTCGGTATTTTTCACAGCATGGGAATGGACCACATCCAGAAGCACCCGGATACCCATTTCATGGGCCTTGTTTACCAGATACTTCAGATCCTCAGGCTTACCGAACCAGGAAGAAGCAGCAAAGAAGCTGGAAACCTGGTAACCAAAGGAACCGTAATAGGGATGTTCCATAATGGCCATCAGCTGTACAGTGTTGTAGCCAGCCTCTTTGATTCTGGGCAGAGTATAATCTGCGAATTCCCGATAAGTGCCAACATGACCGTGCTCCTGGGCCATGCCAACGTGGGCTTCGTAAATATAGAGGGATTTTTCGCCCTGGAAATTTTCGTCAGTCCATTCAAACTGCTTCCGGTCATCTACAACTTCCGCACACCAGGTAATGGAATGGGGTTCCTGGATCACACGACGGGAATAAATGGGAATATGGGCAGTGCGGGTAAAATTGGCATCGACAATTGTCTTAACCTTACAGCCTTCCCACAGCGCATCATCACCAGCCAGGAACAGCACCCAGCAGCCGTCACCATAGCGGAGCATAGGCTGTTCTGTCCAGTTCCAGCCGTTGAATTCACCGGTCAGATAGAGCTGATGGGCATTGGGCGCCCACTCTCTGTAAACCCAACCGCCATCTACATGGTGGATGCCAAAATAGTCATGGGCATTCGCAAAGTCAGTCAGCATACCACCATTCGGCATCAAACGAGCCTTGGTATCCCGATAAAGCTGCATCCGATAATCAATATCCCAAGCAAAATCCTGCAGCTGGGGATTCAGTTCCAGTAATTTATACAATGCAATTCTCCTTTATTTTCCGAAAGCATCCAGTGCCAGTTTGAATGCACCATATGCACCAGCATCATTAAACAGCGAAGCCAATGCAAACTTTGCACCGCTTGCTGCATGGAATACATACTTATGGAAGCTAGCCTCCACACCATCCAGCAGGACCTGGCCTGCCTTGCTAACACCGCCGCCCAGAACAACAACTTCGGGGTCTACAGCGGAGCAGAGGCTGCCCAGGAACTGTCCCATATAGTCATAGAACTTGGCCAGGATTTCCTTTGCTGCAGGATCTCCTGCTTTGGCTGCATCGAAGACATCCTTTGCAGCAATATTCGCAACATTACGCAGGGAAGAATCATTCTCAGACGCAGCCAGGTATTCTCTAGCCAGACGGGCAATACCGGTGGCAGAGCAATACTGTTCAACACAACCATACTTACCGCAGTTGCAGGGAATGGTTTCATTGGGATTCAGAACCATATGGCCGATTTCTGCGCCAGAACCATGGGAACCATGGAGGAGCTGTCCACCGATGACGATACCGCCTCCGACACCGGTGCCAAGGGTCACAAAGACCATGTTCTCGCAGCCTGCGCCGCCGCCCTTCCAGTATTCGCCCAAAGCAGCAACATTGGCATCATTACCAGCCTTTACAGGGAAACCGGTGAGAGCGGACAAGGTTTCAGCAATGTTGAATACGCCCCAACCCAGGTTGATGCACTTGTTGACAACACCCTTACCATCAACGGGACCAGGGACACCGATGCCCAGACCCAGAACAGTTTCAGATGCAATGTTATTATTTTTCAGATAATCCTTTACTGAAGTTGCAATATCCGGTAGAATCTGTTGACCACCGTTTGCCGTAACAGTGGGAATTTCCCATTTATCCAGCATGGTGCCGTTTTCATCGAAAAAAGCCAGTTTAACAGTCGTACCGCCCAGATCAATACCAAATCCATATCTCATAAGAATTTCTCCTTTTATTTTCTGTAGGGTATCCTTTGGAATAGTATAAGTGTGAACTGAAAAAGGTGAATTGCAAATTAGGAAGGAAGTCGAGGATACCCATTTATATATACACTTCGAAAAAATCGAAGTTGTTTATTCTACCATGTTTTTCCAATTCATGCGACCATACCGCAGAGTCAGCGCATGAATTTCTTGCCTAAGTACGCTATTAAGCTGTTCTTTCGAAGCTCGCCAGCGCCAGTTGCAGCCAATGGTGGAAGGCTTGTTGATCCGGCAGCTGTTATCCAGACCCAGATAGTCCTGGATGGGCACGATGCAGTATTTGGCAACACTGCTCAGTGCCAGGGCAATGAAGGGCTGGTGTATCTCCTCTTCGGGAGTATAGTAGTCGCACATATAGTTCCGGGCCAGGGAGCGGTCTTTGGTGGAGATGGTCTCGAACCAGCCGACTACCGTCTCGTTGTCGTGGGTACCGGTGTAGACCACGGAATTGACGGGATAGTTGTGGGGCAGATAGTCATTGGCAGAGCCGGAGTCACGGGAGTCGAAGGCAAATTCCAGAACCTTCATGCCGGGGAAACCGGAATCCCGGACCAGCTGACGGACAGAATCTGTCACATAGCCCAGGTCTTCCGCAATCACTTCATGCCAGCCCAGATTCCATTCCACGCAGCGGAACAGATCAATGCCGGGACCCTTCTCCCAGTGGCCGTTTTCCGCGGTGGTATCGCCGTAGGGAATGGAGTAGTACTCATCAAAACCCCGGAAGTGGTCGATGCGGGTCACATCGTACATCTGGTATACATACCACAGACGGCTCAGCCACCACTGGTATCCGGTTTGCTTGTGATAGTCCCAGCGGTACAGAGGATTGCCCCAGAGCTGGCCGGTAGCAGAGAA
>JAXJVC010000358.1:0-14344 GCA_036308745.1 Oscillospiraceae bacterium
CCGGTGGACTTCATTTCGGGAGACAGGTAAGCATCCAGGCCGCGGATCTTGTTAAAGGAGAAGACGGGAGCCTTGACATACCAGCGCTCCTTCTCATCGGGATAGATGTCGAAGAAGCCCTGCTCCTTCAGGGTCTTGCCCAGGATGACCTCGGTGGCGATGTCAGCCAGGGAATAGCCGGTGGCCTTGGAGAGGAAGGGAACGGTACGGGAGGAACGGGGGTTCACCTCGATGATGAACACGTTGTCATCCTTGTCCACGATGAACTGGATGTTGAACAGACCCACAATGCCGATGCCCAGACCCAGCTTCTTGGCATACTGCAGGATGATACCCTTGACCTTGTTGGAGATGGAGAAGGGAGGATAAACGGAGATGGAGTCGCCGGAGTGGACGCCGGTACGTTCTACCAGCTCCATGATGCCGGGGACGAACACATCCCGGCCGTCGCAGATGGCGTCGATCTCCACCTCACGGCCCTGGATATACTTGTCAACCAGAACGGGCTTGTCCTCGTCGATTTCAACGGCGGTGCGCAGGTAGTGGCGCAGCTGCTTCTCGTTGGCCACGATCTGCATGGCCCGGCCACCCAGCACGAAGGAGGGACGGACCAGAACGGGGTAGCCGATCTCAGCGGCAGCATCAATACCGTCCTGGATGTTGGTAACAGCCTTGCCCTTGGCGCGAGGGATGTTCAGCTCGTTCAGCAGATTCTCGAAGGCGTTCCGGTCCTCGGCCTTGTCAATAGCTGCGCAGTCGGTGCCGATGATCTTCACACCGCGATCGGTCAGGGGCTGAGCCAGGTTGATAGCAGTCTGGCCGCCCAGAGAAGCGATGACACCCTCGGGCTTCTCAAACTCGATGATGTTCATCACATCCTCGGGAGTCAGAGGCTCAAAGTACAGCTTGTCGGCGGTGGTGTAGTCGGTGGAGACGGTCTCGGGGTTGTTGTTGATGATGATAGCCTCATAGCCGGCATTCTTGATGGTCATGACGGCGTGGACGGTGGAGTAGTCAAACTCCACGCCCTGACCGATACGGATGGGGCCTGCGCCCAGCACCACGATTTTCTTCTTGTTGGTCAGGATGGAGGCGTTCTCACCGGTGTAGGAGGAGTAGAAGTAGGGGATATAAGCGCCGGTATGGCAGGTATCCACCATCTTGAACACAGGGAACAGGTTCAGTTCCTTGCGGAAGTTGTAAACATCCAGTTCCTTGCACTTCCACAGACGGGCGATATACTTGTCGCCGAATCCCATCTTCTTGGCGGCCTTCAGAGTGTCGGCATCCATGACCTTGACACGCAGGGCCTCTTCCATGTCGATGATGTTCTTAACAGCCTCCAGGAAGTAGGGGGTGATCTGGGTGATCTCGTGGATCTTTTCCACAGAAACGCCGTGGTAGATCAGCTCGGCAATGGCGAAGATGTTGTCGGAACGGAACTCACTGATGTATGCCAGCAGCTCCTCCACGGACATATTGTCGAACTTGCTCAGATACATATGGTTGGCGCCGATCTCCAGGGAGCGGATGCCCTTCAGCAGCGCCTCCTCCAGGTTGGTGCCGATGCCCATGACCTCGCCGGTGGCCTTCATCTGAGTGCCCAGCTTGTTGGTGGCAGAGGTGAACTTATCGAAGGGGAACCGGGGCAGCTTGGCAATGACGTAGTCCAGCTTGGGCTCGAAGGCGGCATTGGTGTTGGCGATCTTGATGTCCTCCAGGGCCATGCCTACGGCAATCTTGGCGGTGACCCGGGCGATGGGGTAGCCGGAAGCCTTGGAAGCCAGGGCGGAGGAGCGGGAGACACGGGGGTTGACCTCGATGAGGTAATACTCGCTGGAGTGGGGGTTCAGGGCGAACTGGACGTTGCAGCCGCCTTCGATCTTCAGCTCCTTGATGATCTTGATGGCAGAGTCATTGAGCATCTTCTCGTCTTCTTTGCTCAATGTCATGATGGGAGCCACAACCAGAGAGTCGCCGGTGTGGACGCCCACGGGGTCGATGTTCTCCATGCCGCAGATGGTGATGGCATGGTCGTTGGAGTCACGCATGACCTCGAACTCGATCTCCTTGTAGCCCTTGACGGACTTCTCGATGAGGACCTGATGCACAGGAGACAGCTTGAAAGCGTTCAGGCCAATCTCCACCAGTTCTTCCTCGCTGTATGCGAAGCCGCCGCCGGTGCCGCCCAGGGTAAAGGCGGGACGCAGGACAACGGGGTAACCAATGCGGCTGGCAGCTTCCTTGGCTTCCTCGATGGAGTAGGTGATCTCGGAGGGGATAACAGGCTCACCGATGGATTCGCACATCTCCTTGAACATCTCCCGGTCCTCTGCCCGCTCAATAGAAGCACTGGAGGTGCCCAGCAGCTTGACGCGGCACTCCTTCAGGATGCCCTTCTTCTCCAGCTGCATAGCCAGGTTCAGGCCGGTCTGACCGCCGATGCCGGGGATGATGGCGTCAGGACGCTCGTAACGGATGATCTTTGCGATATACTCCAGGGTCAGGGGCTCCATGTAGACCTTATCGGCGATGATGGTATCGGTCATGATGGTGGCAGGGTTACTATTGCAGAGCACGACCTCGTAGCCCTCTTCCTTCAGGGCCAGGCAGGCCTGGGTGCCTGCGTAGTCGAACTCGGCGGCCTGACCGATGACGATAGGGCCGGAGCCGATGATCAGAATCTTCTTGATGTCTGTTCTCTTTGCCATGTTAGTGTCCTCCTAAAAATGCTATGTGAAATCAAAAGTTGATGGATTTACGGTAATTATCTGTCATTGCGAGGAGCGGAGCGACGTGGCAATCTCCCTGGTTGATAGGGATTACCACGTAGGTGTACGCACTGCCTCGGAACAACACATTCAATTCAGGCTTTATACACGACCCTGCCGTCACACACCGTGGCCATGCATTTGCCGTTGACCTTCCAGCCGGTGAAGGGAGTCGCCTTGCCCATGGAGACAAATTCCTCAGGATCCACAGCGTACTCCGCATTCAGATCCCAGATGGAGAAATCGCTGCCCACGGGGATCCCGAAGCGGTTTCTGGGGTTGACGCACAGCAGTTCCACGATTCTTTCCAGGGTGAGGATGCCGGGCTTTACCAGATAGGTGTAGAGGATGGGGAATGCGGTTTCAATACCCACCACGCCGAAGGCGCTCTTTTCCAGTCCCCTGCTCTTTTCCTCTGCGGAATGGGGGGCGTGGTCAGTGGCAATCATGTCGATGGTGCCGTCCAGAATGCCCTGGACCAGGGCCTCCCGGTCCTCCCTGCCCCGCAGGGGGGGATTCATTTTGAAACGTCCATCTTCCTGGAGCATGCTGTCGTCCATCACCAGATAGTGTGGCCCGGTCTCGCAGGTCACATCCAGGCCCTCAGCCTTGGCCTTGCGGATCAGTTCCACGCTCTCCTTGGTGGAGATGTGGCAGACGTGGTAGGCACAGCCGGTTTCTCTCACCAATTCCAGATCTCTTGCGATCTGGCCCCATTCGCTTTCGGAGCAGATGCCCCGGTGGCCGTGGGTTCTGGCGTAGTCGCCGTCGTGGATATAGCCGCCCCGGAGGAGAGAATTGTCCTCGCAGTGAGCCACAATCATTTTGCCCAGCGCCTTGGCCCGGAGCATAGCCTGCCGCATCATGGCATCGGACTGGACACCCCGGCCGTCGTCGGAGAAGCCGATGACATCGGGTGCCATGCCTTCCAAGTCTGCCAGGACCTCTCCCTTTTCCCCCACGGTGATGGCGCCATAGGGATAGACATGGATGCAGGCAGTATCTTCGATCAGCTTGCGCTGGAGCTTCAGATTTTCAACACTGTCCGGTACCGGATTCAGGTTGGGCATGGTGCAAACAGCCGTGTAGCCGCCCCGGGCAGATGCCAGGCTTCCTGTGGCGATGGTCTCCTTATAAGAAAAGCCCGGCTCTCTGAGATGCACATGCACGTCACAAAAGCCGGGAAAAATTGCGTATTGGGGAGAATTGAAAACAGAAAGCATGGGGGCGGAAACGAAAGCACCAATACCGTCAGCAAATGCGCTGCCCAGGGAAGCGGAAATAACCTTTGCCTTGGTCAGTTCAGTCATGGTGTTCTCCTTTCATTCCTAAAAAAATGTCCTGCCGAAAAAAGCGGCAAGACGGGAATCGCGGCGAGCCGCTGTATTTATCCTTGAAATTATACCATGGCAGTCGGGACTTGTCAACAAAAAAATCATATCCGCAGGGCGGGTAGCCCCGCCCTGCAAAAAGACAGTTTATCGACGCCGCCAGGTATTTCGGGAGAACAGTACCAGCATGGGAAAGATCTCCAGTCTGCCTGCCAGCATGGCCCAGGACAGGACGATCTTGCTCAGGGGGCTGTAGGCACTGAAGTTGCAGGTGGGTCCCACCGCCTCCAGGCCAGGGCCGATGTTATTGAAACAGGCGAGCACAGCGGAAAAGTTGGTACCCACGGAGAAATTATCCAGGGATATCACGGCAAAGACCCCAAAAATGATGACCACATAGGCCGCAAGATAGGCATTGGTATTCGCCTGGATCTGTTCATCCACAATATTTCCGTTGTTGCGGATCACTTCCACCTTACGGGGATTCAGCATCTGGCGGATGTTCCGGCGCAGGCCTTTCAGCAGAAGCAGCACACGGCCTACCTTCAAGCCGCCGCCGGTGGAGCCGGCGCTGGCACCGATCACCATCAGACACAGCAGTAGTGTTTTGGAAAAGCTGGGCCACAGGTCAAAATCCGTGGTGGCATAACCGGTGGTAGTGATAATGCTGGCCACCTGGAAAGCCGCATGGCGAATGGTCTCCCCCAGACTGCTGTATACGCCCCGCAGATTCAGAACGATCAGGGCCACAGCGGCAAGGATAATCCCGAAATAGGTCCGCAGCTCCTCGTCTCCGATGACGTTTTTCCACTGACGGATCAGCAGCAGGTAATAGCAGCTGAAGTTCACACCGAACAGAATCATAAAAACAGTGGTCACATTCTGCAGATAAGGACTGTAGCTGCCAAATGAGTCGTTCTTGATGCCGAAGCCGCCGGTACCGGCAGTGCCAAAGGCGTGGCATACGGATTCAAACAGGGACATACCGCCCAAAAGCAGGAACAGGATGTTCAGGACAGTAAGGACAATATATAAAATATAGAGGATGCCGGCGGTCTTGCGCATTTTGGGTACCAGCTTGCCCACGTTGGGGCCGGGGCTTTCCGCCCGGAGCAGATGCATGGTAAAGCCCTGTCCCTTCTCGCCGGTAAAGGCCAGCAGGAACACCAGCACGCCCATGCCGCCCAGCCAGTGGCTGAAGCTGCGCCAGTAAAGAATGCCCTTGCTCAGCTTTTCCACTTCCGGCACGATGGAAGCGCCGGTGGTGGTGAAGCCGGAGACGATCTCAAAGAAGGCGTCCACAAAGCCGGGGATCTCCCGGGAGATCCAGAAAGGCAGACAACCTACCAGACTCAACACGATCCAGCTTGCACCCACGCAGACCAGGCCCTCTTTTGCGTAGAAGGCACTGGGCGCACCCCGGCACAGCATGGTCAGGATGACAACGATGCCACAAATGACCAGCAGGGTATAGAGGAAGCCTTTCATTGCCATGGGGTCCCCACAATACAGGCTGATCAGCAGCGCGGGGAGCATAAAGATGCCTTCGATAGACAGGATCTGGGCGACGAACCGCCCCATCATCTTAAAATTCATACACAGACCTCGTTACGCGAAGATATCGTTGAGCTGCTTGATGACCTCCCGGCCATTGGTGACCACTACCACCGTATCGCCCTGATGGAATACGGAATCGCCGTTGGGGATCTCCGTAGTGGCGCCGTGGGCGATGCTCACCAGCAGAACATTGGGTTTCAGCTTGATCTCCTTCAGAGGCTTGCCGCAGTTGCGGGTATGCTCGTCGGCCAGGAACTCCATTGCTTCCGCCTGACCGTCGGCAATGGTATGTACAGAGATGGCGGCACCGGTCTGATTCTGCATGGCCCGAACATAGCGGACGATGTTGCTGCAGACCAGTTCCCGGGGACAGACGATACTGCCCAGGGACAGACTGTCGATAACGCTGCGGTTCCCCACACTTCCCAGCTTGGTGATGACCTGAGGTACGCCTCGGGAGGTAGCGTAAAGGGAAACGATCATATTCAGGTGGTCCTGACCGGACAGGGTGACCAGCGCGTCAGTCTGGGCCAGGCCCTCGCTTTCCAGCAGGTCCTGCTCGCTGATGTCGCCGTGGATGATGTCGCAATCCGGCAGCAGCTCGCACAGCTCCTGGCAGCGTTCATAATTGCTGTCAATGATCTGGCAGGAGATGCCTGCCTTGCCCAGACGGCTGGCCAGATAATAGCTGATCCGTCCACCGCCGCAGAGGGTGACCTTCCGGACACGGCGGGTCAGGATACCCAGGTTTTTCAGCAGGGTGGTCAGATTCTCGGAAAGGGCGGTAACGAAAATCCGGTCGCCCTCCCGCAGAACGAAGTCGCCCTTGGGGGTCATGGCGGTGCCGTCCCGCAGAACGGCGCAGACCAGGACCTTGCACTTAACGATGGCGCGCATATCCATCAGCTTCACATTACACAGCTTACTTCCCGCATCCACCCGCAGCTCCACGATCTCCGTGCGGCCTTTGGCAAAGGTATCCCGGCGCAGGAAGCCCGGGTACTTCAGCAGCCGCTCGATTTCCGTGGCAGCCTGGTTTTCGGGATTGATGACCATGGAAAGACCGAACACGTTGCGCATACGGTAGATCTGCTCGGTATATTCGGGGTTCCGGATCCGGGCGATGGTATGCAGCTTGGGATTCAGAGCGTGGGCGGTGGTGCAGCACAGAAGGTTCACTTCATCCTCACTGGTAGCCGCGATGAGCAGGTCCGCATCCTTGACGCCAGCCTCCTGCAGTACGCTCATGGAAGCGCAGTTTCCGTGGACAGAAATCACATCGTATCGCTCCACGCTGGATCGCAGAACCTTTGCATCCGAATCGATAACGGTCACATCATACCCCTCGCTGGAGAGCTGACGAGTCAGAAGGGAGCCGACCTTGCCGTCACCTGCAATGATAATGTTCATAAGAACCTCCTGAAAACGGGAGAAAAAAACTCCGGATTTTGCATGATGTTTTCTATTATAGCACTCCCCTCCGGGAAATACAACTCCCCGGCAGCTAAGGTCAGGCAAATACTTATGCGGGTGCATCTTAGATATAGATGTTGACAAATCAACCATATCCGTGTATACTATAAAAAGTTGATGTATCAACATTTTAGGAGGCAAGCAACATGATCAGCAAATATGAACTTTTTTCCGCATCCGTGTCCAGTCTGTATCGTGATATCCAGCGAATCGAGCGGAGGGAAACAGCAAAATATGGTATGAAGGGACCCCATGCCCAGTGTCTGCTGGCCATGAGCCGCTACCCCGAGGGCATTACCGCCACCCAGATTTGTGATATCTGCGAAAAGGACAAGGCTGCTGTTTCCCGAACACTGGCAGAGCTGGAGGAAAACGGCCTGGTGCTGCGCACAGAGCGCAACGGCAGCCGTTACCGGGCGCTGCTGACCCTGACAGAGAAGGGCAAGGATGCTGCCCGGACAGTGAACGAAAAAGCACAGATCGCGGTGGAGCTGGCAGGCGCGGGGCTGGATGATGCCCAGCGGGAGATATTCTACGCGGTACTTGACGTGATCGCCGGAAATCTGCATACCATCTGCAAAGAAGGATTAAAGGATAAATAAGGAGACATACTATGCAAGTAAAAATCATTACGGATTCCACTGCCGATATGCGGCCCCAGGTAGCGCAGCAGGTTGGGATCGTACCACTGACCATCCATTTTGGCGAAAAGCAGTATACCCCCGGCGTGGACATTGACGCCCTACGGTTTTATGAGTTGCTGGTGGAGAGCGACGTGCTGCCCACCACCAGTCAGGCCACGCCCTTTGTCTTTGAGAAGGCCTATGCCGAGGCTGTGGAAGCAGGCTATGACGTTGTCTGCATCACCTGCTCCGGCAAGCTGTCCGGAACCTATCAGAGCGCGATGATCGCCGCTGAGGAATATGAAGGCCGGGTCCATGTGGTGGACAGCAACACCATCGCCATCGGTTCCGGCATTCTGGTGGAATATGCCCTGGAGCTGGTGGCAAAGGGCATGAGCGCCCAGGAAATTGCCCAGGCACTGCTGCAAAAGCGGGACAGCGTCCGGCTTTTGGCTCTGGTGGACACCCTGGAGTATCTGAAAAAGGGCGGCCGCATCTCCGCTACCGTGGCTTTTGCAGGCGGTATGCTGAACATCAAGCCTGTGATCACCATTGCCGATGGCGAGGTCAAGGTGCTGGGCAAAGCTCGTGGTTCCAAGCAGGGCAATAACCTGCTGGTCCAGGAGATCCAGAAGGCAGGCGGCGTAGACTTCAGCAAGCCCCTGATGCTGGGCTATACTGGTCTCAGCGACGCGCTGCTGCAGAAGTACATCCAGGACAGCGCCGCCCTGTGGGAGGGCCGCCGGGAGGCTCTGCCTGTTTCTGTTGTCGGAAGCGTGGTAGGTACCCATGTCGGCCCCGGCGCCGTGGCTGTGGCCTTCTTCGCGGCGGAATAAGCCCCGGAACATAGCGGAAAAGTTCCAATATTTAGCATGTGCACAAGTGTCTTCCTGAAACGGAATTGGTAAATGTTACAATTCCGCGTCGGACACAGTAAATTCATAAAAAAAAGATTGAAAAACCCGAGGATTTGCGGTATAACTATGGTGTTCAATTTTGATTCTGTCTGACCGGGAGTTTTTCCGGCCGGAGAAACGAGGTAAAGTTATGGAAAGAAAAGTCGGCACTGTCTCCCGTGGCATCCGCTGCCCCATTATCCGCGAGGGTGATGATCTGGCAAAGATCGTTGTAACCAGCGTACTGGAAGCAGCAGAGAGCGAAGGCTATGAGATCCGCAACCGGGATGTGGTTGCTGTGACCGAGTCCGTCGTGGCCCGGGCCCAGGGCAACTACGCATCCGTTGATGCCATTGCCAAAGACGTACGCGAAAAGCTGGGCGGCGAGACCGTCGGTGTTATTTTCCCCATTCTGTCCCGGAACCGCTTTGCCATCTGCCTGCGCGGCATCGCAAGAGGCGCCAAGAAGATCGTCCTGATGCTCAGCTACCCTTCCGACGAGGTGGGCAACGAGCTGGTGTCCCTGGACAAGCTGGACGAAGCCAAGATCAACCCCTACTCCGATGTGCTGACCCTGGAGCGTTACCGTCAGCTCTTCGGCGAGAACCTGCACCCCTTCACCCTGGTGGATTACGTGCAGTACTACTCCGGCCTGGTCAAGGAAGAGGGCGCTGAGGTGGAAGTGGTCTTCGCCAACGATCCCCGGGTCATTCTCAACTATACCAAGAACGTCCTGACCTGCGACGTCCACACCCGCGCCAGAACCAAGCGTCTGCTGTGGGGCGCCGGTGCGGAGAAGGTTTGCGGTCTGGATGACATTCTGACCGCTCCCGTAGACGGCAGCGGCTGCAATGAAAAGTACGGCCTGCTGGGTTCCAACAAGTCCACCGAGACCGCCGTCAAGCTGTTCCCCAGAGACTGCAACGCTCTGGTGAAGGATATCCAGGCACAGATCCTGGAGAAGACCGGCAAGCTGGTGGAGGTCATGGTTTACGGCGACGGCGCTTTCAAGGACCCCGTGGGTAAGATCTGGGAGCTGGCTGACCCCGTGGTCTCCCCTGCCTATACCGCAGGCCTGGAAGGCACCCCCAATGAGCTGAAGCTGAAGTACCTGGCAGACAACGACTTCGCAAACCTGTCCGGCGAGGCACTGAAGGCCGCCATCGAAGGTGCCATCCGGCAGAAGGACGGCAACCTGATGGGCAACATGGCCTCCCAGGGCACTACCCCCCGCCGCCTGACCGACCTGATTGGCTCCCTGTGCGACCTGACCTCCGGCTCCGGCGACAAGGGCACTCCCATCATCCACATCCAGGGTTACTTCGATAACTATACCAACTAAGATTACAAGGCGATGCAAAAAACCTCCGACTTCGGTCGGAGGTTTTTTAGTGCAGAATACAGCGTGAAAATGCAGAATGGAGTGCCAAGTTCAGCACCGCATTCTGCATTTCGCATTTTTATCCTTTGTATCTGGGTTCGCAGGTCAGGTTCACACCCAGCCGCTTGAAGGTCCGCTCGTCCACCTGGGACAGGATCACAGAGGAGTGGACATCGCAGCCCCGGAGCTTGTCAAGCTGCTCCATGGCATATTCCGCCATGGGGTTGGTAGCGGCGGAAATGGACAGGGCGATCAGGGTCTCGTCAGTGTGGAGCCGGGGATTCCGGTTGCCCAGGTGCGCCACCTTCAGATGCTGGATGGGATCCAGCGCCACAGGAGAGATCAGGTGCAGGTCATGGGGCATTCCGCCCAGGGCCTTCAGGGCGTTCAGCAGCAGCGCGGAGGATGCGCCCAGCAGGTCGGAGGTCTTGCCGGTAACGATGGTGCCGTCGGGCAGCTCCATAGCTGCTGCGGCGTCGCCGGTCTCCTCTGCCCGCTGCAGGGCAGGCTCTACCACACGGCGCTCGGCGGGGGTGATGCTGGCCTTCTTCATCAGCAGCTCCAGCTTGCGGATGGCTTCCTCCACATTTTTGCCCTTCTTCTGGTCGCACAGGGCCTCATAGTACCGGCGGATGATCTCCTGCCGGGAAGCATACCGGGCAGCTTCGTCGTCCACGATGCAGTTACCCACCATATTGACACCCATATCCGTGGGGGACTTATAGGGGCAGTGGCCCAGGATCTTCTCAAAAATCGCCACCAGCACAGGGAATGCTTCCACATCCCGGTTATAGTTGACGGTGGTGACCCCATAGGCATCCAGATGGAAGGGGTCAATCATGTTCACATCATTCAGGTCCGCGGTGGCTGCCTCATAGGCCAGATTCACAGGATGGTTGATGGACAGGTTCCAGATAGGGAAGGTCTCAAATTTGGCATAGCCCGCCGTATTGCCCTTCTCATGCTCATGGTAAAGCTGGCTGAGACAAGTAGCCAGTTTGCCGCTGCCGGGGCCGGGAGCAGTGACCACCACCAGAGAGCGGGTGGTCGCAATATAATCATTCTTGCCAAAGCCCTCGGGGCTGACAATGTGTGCAGTATCGGAGGGATAGCCCGCAATGTCATAATGGTGGTAGACCCGGATACCCAGGCCCTCCAGCCGGGACTGGAATGCCAGGGCAAAGGACTGCCCATGGAATCGGGTCAGCACCACGCTGGAAACGTACAGGCCGAAGCCCCGGAAAATATCGATGAGCCGGATCACGTCCCGGTCGTAGGTAATACCCAGGTCGCCCCGGACTTTGTTCTTCTCAATATCATCGGCATTGATGGCAATGACCATCTCCACCTGATCCTTCAGCTGCAGCAGCATCCGCAGCTTGCTGTCCGGCTGGAAGCCGGGGAGAACACGGGACGCATGGTTGTCATCATACAGCTTGCCGCCAAACTCCAGGTACAGCTTACCGCCGAACTGGGCGATCCGGTCCCGGATATGGGCAGACTGCATTTGCAGGTATCTATCGTTGTCAAACGCAATGTTCACCATAATGGTCTCCTCCCACAAAAATCACTACCGATTATTGTACTCGAAACCAGCCAAAATAGCAAGAACATTGACATACTTTTTTCTGCCCTGACACCAATTGACAGTTTCCCCAAGGATCCGTATAATAAAAGACAAAGGAGTGATTTTATGAAATATCTGCATCAGGCACTTCTCATTTTCCTGTTCACCGCGCTGGGAGAGCTTCTGCATTATCTGATCCCCCTGCCCATTCCGGCTTCCATCTACGGCATGGTACTGCTGTTTGCCGCCCTGTCCCTAAAGATCATTCCCGAAAAGGCAGTTTCTGATGTGGGAGGTTTTCTCGTTTCTCTGCTCCCGCTTCTATTTGTACCGCCCCTGGTCAGTCTCCTGGATCACTGGAATCTGATCAAGGATGATCTGGTGGCAATTCTCGCCATCATCCTGGTTTCCACTGTGCTGGTATTCGCCGTCTCCGGCTGGGTGACCCAGTGGCTGACACGAAAGAAAGGAGACGATGACCATGCATGAGTTTTTCTCCGCCAGCAACTACTTCTTTATGGTGCTTACCCTGGCTGTTTTCGCCCTGGCAAGCTTTGTGCAGAAGAAAACCAAGCTGGTGATCCTCAATCCCATCCTGATCAGTGCCGCCATTCTGATGCTGATTCTGTCTGTTTTGAATATTCCCAACGCACAGTATCAGGCCGGCTGCGCCATGCTTTCTTATCTGCTGACCCCGGCTACCATTTGTCTGGCCATTGGCTTTTACCAGCAGTTCCAGACCCTGAAAAAGCATCTATGGGCCATTTTTGTGGGCACTGCGGCAGGCACCGTGTGCAGTCTGGGCTTTGTGTGGGCTGCCTGTAAGCTCTGCGGCCTGGATCAAACAGTGATCATGTCCCTGCTGCCAAAGAGCATCACCACCGCCATCGGCACTGCTCTGGCAGAGGAGCTGGGGGGTGTCGCCGCTATCACCACCTTTGTCATCGCCATCACCGGCATTTTCGGCAACATTGCCGGGCCTGCCCTGAGCAAGCTCCTGAAAATCCGGGGTGCCATTCCCCAGGGCGTGGCCTTTGGAACTGCCTCCCATGTCATGGGCACCACCCGTGCCACGGAGCTGTGCGCCCTGACCGGTGCCGTCAGCAGCCTGTCATTGACCATTGCGGGATTGCTTACCGTGGTGCTTCTGTCCTTTGCGGCACAGTTTTGAAACCAAATCAAAATTTGCGGGTATTCTCCGGAATGCCCGCATTTTTCTTTTCTTGTTTTACCCCGTATATCGTGCTATAATGAGCCTGTCTTTAATATTTGGAGGTGTTTCCATGGAATTCAACGTAAACCACCCGATCCTGTTCGTTCTGGCAGGAATCCTAGTGGCTGTGGTCCTGGGCCAGTCGGTTTATTTTCTGGTCAAGGCCCTGCGCCGGAGCAAAGAAATCGGCATGGATCAGACGAAGATCCGCAAAACCATCAAGACCGCGGCGGTCTTTACCATTGCCCCGGCGGTATCCATCGTCATCAGCGTCATCACCCTCAGCAAAAGTCTGGGACTTCCCCTCCCCTGGCTGCGGCTCAGCGTGGTAGGCTCCCTCAGCTATGAGGCCATCGCTGCATCCAATGCCGTCAGTGCCATGGGCCTGGAGCTGGGTAAGATCGATAATCTGACCGCCCAGCAGTTTGTGAACATCACCCTGGTGATGACCATTTCCATCCTGGTGGGCATCTGGCTGGTTCCCGTCATCGGCAAGAAGCTCCTGGGCGGTATGTCCAAGCTGGAAAACCGGGATGCCAAGTGGGCTGATATCTTCCAGAATGCCATGTTTATCGGCATGATCTCCGCCTTCCTGGGCTATGTATTCTGCGACTTTTCCCGACTGTGGGCGCCCGTGGAGGGCTTCAGCCCCACCTCCGGTCTGATCCCCGTGTGCGTCATGGCAGTGTCTGCTCTGGTCATGGTGGTCTGCGGTGTCCTGATGAAGAAATTCAAATGGGCATGGATCAACGACTATGCCCTGCCCATTTCCCTGGTGCTTGGCATGGCTTCCGCCATCCCCATCACCGCATGGCTCAGCTAAGGAGGTGCCACTGTGAAAAAGAATCTCAGCTATATTGATTCCGTCCATCGCGACGGCACCATCTGGAACATCGGCGTGATGGTCCTGTTGCTCCTGTTCCCCCTGACTGTGGCATTCCTCTTCGGCGCAGCCCCTGACTGGGGCGCCCTGGTGGTGGGCCTCATCGCCACCGCCCCCATGTACTGGGCCGTGGGCGTGATTGAAACCATTACCTTCGTGCCTATGCTGGGTGCCGGTGGCTCTTACCTGAGCTTTGTTACCGGCAATATTTCCAACCTGAAGCTGCCCTGTGCCCTGAACGCCCTGGAGCAGAATGAGGTCAGTGCCAGCAGTGAGGAAGGCGAGATCATCTCCACCATCGCCATCGCCACTTCTTCCATCGTCACCACCATCATTATCGTTCTTGGCGTTATCTGCATCGTACCTTTGACTCCCATCCTCTCCGCCCCGGTGCTGGAGCCTGCCTTTGCCCAAATGCTCCCCGCCCTCTTCGGCGGCCTGGGTGTAGCCTTCGTCAGCAAGAACTGGAAGATCGCCATCGCCCCTGTGGTCCTGATGCTGATCCTGTTCATCTTCATCCCCGCCCTGAATGCAGGCACTGTAGGCATCATGGTCCCCGTATCCGTACTGTTCACCATCGGCATGGCCCGGGTGCTTTACAAGAGAGGAGTGCTGTAAATGGTCGGTTATCTGATTTTGGGCATTGTTC
>JAXJVC010000359.1:0-2887 GCA_036308745.1 Oscillospiraceae bacterium
ACACGAATGTCCTTCTTGGTAGAACCAGTGGTAAAGACATTGCCGCATGCGCAGCGGATGGTGGTCTGTTCGTACTTGGGATGGATACCTTCCTTCATTTCGTTCACCTCTTTCGTATCAGTTAAAGGGCATAGATGCCCTAGCAATCTTCAATCGCCCGGATATCATAACACATCGTGTGCAAGAATGCAAGCACTTTTTTCAGTTTTTTTGAAAAAACTTATCCAAAGATAGCGGGATCGATTTTCCGGTCCCGGAAGTAGTACTCCCGGTCATGCTCCCCCACTTCCCGCAGTACCCGGCAGGGGTTGCCCACCGCCACCACACCTGACGGAATATCCCTGGTAACGATGCTGCCCGCGCCAATGACGGTATTATCCCCAATGGTCACACCGGGCATGACGATGACCCCCGCCCCCAGCCAACAATTTTTACCGATATGCACCGGCATATTGTACTGCAGTCCCTGGCGGCGCAGTTCGGGATCAATGGGGTGACCTGCGGTGGCGATGGTCACGTTGGGGCCAAACATGGAATAGTCCCCTACATAAATATGGGTATCGTCCACCAATGTCAGATTGAAATTGGCATAGATGTTCTTGCCGAAATGGACATGATGGCCACCCCAGTTGGCATGGAAAGGTGTCTCCACATAGCAGCCCTCACCAATCTCAGCAAACATCCTTTTCAGCATGGCATCCCGCTTGTCCTGTTCCAGGTGAGAAATGGCGTTGTATTCCTTCAGCATATCCAGATACACCACCTGCTCAGCCATGATCTGCGGGTCATTGGGCTGATAGATATCTCCGCTGTGGATCTTCTCCCGCTCCGTCACTTTCGCACCTCAAAATGCCCAGTTGCCATTTCGGAAGACAGGCACCACACTGCCGTCCGCGCAGATGGCATCGATGTTCATGCTGTCGCAGCCGATCATGAAGTCCTCGTGGATCATAGAATCGTTGATGCCCAGAGCACGGCACTCCTCCAGGGTCTTGTTGTGGTGATCCCGGATGGTGTCCGCAAAGCCCATGCCCATAGCCAGGTGACAGGCTGCGTTTTCGTCAAACAGGGTGTTGTAGAACAGCAGGCCGCTTTCGCAGATAGGACTCTTCTGGGGCACCAGGGCGCATTCGCCCAGGTAGGCGGCGCCCTCATCCATGGACAGCATGGTGTTCAGCAGTTCTGCCCCCTTCTCCGCACCGGATTCCACAGCCTTGCCGTTTTCGAAACGGATGAAGAAGTTATCGATCAGCTGACCCTGGTAGCTCAGAGGCTTGGTGGAATATACGATTCCTTCCGCCTGTCCCTTCATGGGAGAAATGAAGCATTCCTCAGTGGGGATATTGGGATTGAAGAAGATTCCCTGCTTAGAGACTTCTCCGCCGCCGCAGAAAATAGCCTCGGGGATCATACCCACGGTCAAGTCGGTGCCATTGTCGGCGGTGTAGTGCAGAGACCGAATGCCCAGGCCGTTGAGATAATCACAGCGGGCCTTCAGGTCGGCGTTGTGCTGCTCCCATGCCTTGATGGGGTCCCCATTCATCCGGGATGCGTTCAGGATCGCCTCCCACAGCTTTTCCATAGCCTTGCCCTTTGGCAGACCGGGGAAAACCTTCTTGGCCCAGGCTGCACCGGGGACGGCAGCGATGCACCACTGCTGCTTGCCCTCCCGCGCATCGGCATAGGGCTTGATGATAGGATAGCTCATCTGCCGGGCCTTTGCCATCTTTTCCATGTTCACGCCCTTCAGGCCATCGGGGTCCTCAGAGACCAGATGGATCCGGCAGGGCAGCGTATCGCAGAAGTGCTGCTGGCGGGCCTTCTGCCATTCGGCAACCGTTCCCATGGTCT
The DNA here is from genome assembly GCA_036308745.1 of Oscillospiraceae bacterium. Taxonomy (GTDB): domain Bacteria; phylum Bacillota; class Clostridia; order Oscillospirales; family Oscillospiraceae; genus Faecousia. The sequence continues at coordinate 1,852 of JAXJVC010000359.1, forward strand.
TGACAGTCTGGTAGCGGGTGTGGATCTTCTGCAAAGGCTGGTAGTTCCAGAACACGATGACCTCCCGGGCCTTGGCCTTATAGGCCTCCTCTGTCACCATTTGAACAAACTCCGGCTGATCCAGATCGGCGTAGATGTTTACATCCTGGCCCTTCTGAACATTGACGCCGCAGCGAACGATCAGGCGGGCATATTCTCTCAAAACAGTTTTTTTCATGAGATTACATCTCCTTTTCTTGATTTTCCTTATGATATCAGATTCTGCCCAAAAGGTCAACGGTTGTTGCATTTCATTCAAAAATGCTTTATAATTAGGAAAATTCTGCAAGCGGAGGAGTCCCCCATGCTCACCAAAGAACAGTTTCACCAAAAAATCGCTTCCGGCATCCGCATTCTGGACGGTGCCACCGGCTCCAATCTGCGCAACGCCGGTATGCCCAAGGGTTGCTGCGCAGAGCAGTGGATCCTGGAAAACCCCGAGCCTCTGGTAAGTCTCCAGAGGGCCTATGCCGAAGCCGGTTCCCAGATCCTCTACGCCCCCACCTTCCAGGCCCAGCCCATCGCCCTGAAGACTGTAGGCCTGGAAAACCAGACAGAGGCCGTCAACGCTGCGCTGGTCGCTCTCTGCCGTTCTGCCGCTCCCGACTGTCTTATTGCCGGAGATCTGACGACTCTGGCCACCTTCTGTGACAGCTGGGATCCCGACAATTTTGACCTATTGGTTGTAAACTACCGCCGCCAGATCCGGGGCCTGATAGATGGCGGTGCGGACATCCTGGTGGGTGAGACCCTGCTTTATCAACAGGAGGCGGAAGCCATTCTCTGCGCCGCTGAACTGGAGGGCGCCGGAGCCGCCATGTACTCCTTCACCATGCAGCCCGACGGAGCGCTGCTTTCTGGTGCTGACGGAGGAAAGGTCCTAAAAGAGCTGGAACAGGCTGGTGCTGCCGCTGTAGGCTTTAACTGCGTGGCAGCGGATATGATGACCCCTTACCTGGTCACCAGGCTGCGCCGGTATGTAAAGGGCGCGCTGATC
>JAXJVC010000360.1:0-15364 GCA_036308745.1 Oscillospiraceae bacterium
AAGCTTTTCCCGGGTGTTGGCCCGTTTCCCGGGGAATATTCCCTCGGACAGGCCGCAGAGGAACACCACCGGAAATTCCAGCCCCTTAGCTGCGTGGATGGTCATAAGCTTCACCACCTGGGCCTTTTCCGTCTGGTCCATGTTGGTAAACAGAGCCGCGTGGTCCAGATAATTCCCCAGGGTGACCTCCTCCCCTGCCTTGCGTTCAAAATCATAGATGGCTTGCTTCAGTTCCGCCAGATTGTCCAACCGGTCCTCCTCGCCGCAGGAGCGGAGCATATCCTCGTAGCCGCTTTCGTTCAGGATCCCCGCCAGCAGGTCTGTCAGATCCATACCGTCAAAGATAGCACGGTATTTTTCAATGAGCCGGACATATTCCTTCGCCCGGCTGCGGCGGAACAGTTCGGTTTCCAGATTGGCTGTTAAGGCTTCATACAGGCTGCAGTTGTTCAGCTGGGAAAATTCTTTTAGCGCTGTGATCCGAGTACGGCCCACACCCCGCCTTGGCTCATTGACGGTCCGCAGGAAGCTGATGTCATCCCCGCAGTAGATCATCCGCAAGTAGCACAGTACGTCCTTGATCTCCTTGCGTTTATAGAACTCCACGCCGGAATACAGTACGTAGGGGATCTTGTTGCGGATCAGGGATTCTTCCACCGTTCGGGACACATAGTGCGCCCGGTACAGTACCCCCATAGCGGAATAAGGCATTCCCGCATCATGGAGGGCGCGCATATTGGCCGTCATCCAGTCCGCCTCCAGCTGTCCCGTTTTGGCATGGTAATACAGGGGCTTCCGGGCGTCGGAGCGCACCGCTGTCAGCTTCTTTTTCAGACGGTCCCGGTTTTTGTCGATGAGGGCATTGGAGGCCGTCAGGATCTGGGGTACGGAGCGGTAGTTGGTATTTAAGTAAATGGTCTTCACGTTTTCGTGGCGGCTGTCAAATTCCAAAATAAATTTCACATCCGCGCCCCGCCAGGTATAGATGGTCTGATCCGGGTCACCTACCACGAACAAATTCTTATGATAGCCGCTTAAGATGTCTGCCAGGGCATACTGGTCCTTGTCGATATCCTGGAACTCGTCCACCATCACATATTCCAGCCGCTGCTGCCACTTTTCCCGGGTCTCCCGGTCCTGTTCCAAAATGTACAGGGTAAAATACACCAGATCGTCAAAATCCAGACCGTAGCACTTGCGCTGCTCATAGAAATAGCGGTAAAGCACCTTGTCCTTCAGGGTGGTGGCCTCCTGGGAAAGCTGCCGCAGCCGTTCCGGGTCTCCGATCAAAGTCTTTACATATCCCCTGCCGCCTTTGCGCCAGCCGATATGGTCCACCGCATCCTTGATAGTCATATCCCGGCTTGTAATGCCCAGGTCCTCAAAGACGGTGCGCAGCATAGCCTCCTTGTCCTCCTCGTCTAGGACGATGAAGGTGGTGGGATACCGCACCACATGGCAGTCTTCCTTCAAAAGCCCCACACAGAAGCCATGGAAGGTGGTGATCCGGCCCAGGTCCTGGTCCGGAAGCTGCCGCCGGATCCGCTTCTTCATCTCCGCAGCCGCCTTGTTGGTAAAGGTGACGCAGAGGATATTGGCTGTGGAGATGCCAAGCTGCTCTACCAGATACATATACCGCGCCGTTAGTGTCTTTGTTTTTCCCGAACCCGCACCGGCCACCACCCGGATAAAGCCCTCTGTGGTAGTTGCCGCCTCCAGCTGCTCGGGATTCAGTTCCTTTAAGTATTCCATAATGACGCCCCCTATTCTAATAATACCAGTGTAGCAAAAATTCCGTCCAATAAAATGGGTACGATACGAGAAATTTTCCCCTTGCAATTTTTGTCAGAGCGAGGTACAATATTTTCGAAACTTTTCGAAACGAGGTATCCTTATGGTTTATAAACTTTTTGAAACTCTCTCCGCCCTTCCTCAGATCGAAGCCATTGCCCTGGGCGGCTCCCGGGCCGGTACCCACTACGACGAAAAATCCGACTACGACGTTTACCTCTATTGTACCGACCCGGTGCCGGAGGATATCCGTCGGGAGATTCTGTCGGAATACTGCTCCTACATGGAGATTGGCAATCATTTCTGGGAAATGGAAGACAACTGTACCCTGAAAAATGGCCTTGACATCGACATCCTGTACCGGAATCTGGACGATTTCTGCGCGGGACTTTCCGAAGTCGTGGAAAAATTCCAGCCTCATAACGGCTACACCACCTGTATGTGGCACAATCTTCGCACCTGTAAGATCATTTATGACGGTAGCGGCCGTCTCACCGCAGCCAAGAAACGGTTCGATGTTCCCTACCCTGCACAGTTAAAAACAAACATTATTGATAACAACTGGAAGCTGCTCCGTGCCTACCTGCCTGCCTATGAGCTGCAAATCAAGAAAGCCCTCCGCCGGGGAGACCTGGTCAGCGTCAACCACCGGGTGTCCGCTTTTCTGGAATCCTACTTTGATCTTATCTTTGCACTGAACAGCCAGACCCATCCCGGCGAAAAGCGGCTGATCCCTCTGTGCAAAGAAATGTGTGGGACGCTTCCCGAAAAATTTGAAGAAAACCTGAATAGCCTTTTCTCCCATATGTTCACTGATGTCCAAAAAACTGAGGAGGATCTGGACAAGATTCTGGCGGCATTGGCAAAATTACTGGGAATTTGATGTTTCCCTCTTGCATTATTCCACCACCCGTGGTATAATGTCCGCAGCTACCGCACAAGGAGACAAAACCATGACCACTATGAACGTTGCCGCACAATTTTATTTTGGCTACTATTACTTTTTTACCCACAAAAAGTAATAGCGATTTGTGCTGCAACCGATCCTTGGGAGCGAAAGAAGTATTTTAACGCGCCGCACGAATTGCCCGTGCGGCGCTTATTTTTTAGGAGATGTTTTTATGATCGCAATTCTGAAGCATGGCACCACCCCTGAACAGACCTCTCACCTGGTTTCCTGGCTCAAGGCTATGAATCTGGATGTCCATATTTCCGAAGGCGCAGAAGTCACCGTACTGGGTCTCGTAGGCGATACCAGCCGGGTGGACATGGACCTGCTGAAAAGCCTGGAAATGGTAGAAACCGTCAAGCGGGTATCCGAGCCTTTCAAGCAGGCGAACCGGAAGTTCCACCCCAAGGATACTATTATCGAGGTGGGCAATGCCCGGATCGGCGGCGGCTATTTCACCATGATCGCCGGCCCCTGCTCCGTGGAATCGGAGGCGCAGATCATTGAAGTTGCCCAGGCTGTCAAGGCCGCCGGTGCAAACATCCTCCGGGGTGGCGCCTTCAAACCCCGCACCTCCCCCTATGCCTTCCAGGGCATGAAGGGCGAAGGCATCCAGCTCCTGCTGAAAGCCAGGGAGGCCACCGGCCTGCCCATCGTTACGGAGATCATGAACATCTCCACACTGGATCTGTTCCGGGATGTGGATATCATCCAGGTGGGCGCCCGGAATATGCAGAATTTCGATCTGCTGAAGGAGCTGGGCAAGACGGATAAGCCCATCCTCTTAAAGCGCGGCCTTGCCAACACCCTCCAGGAACTGCTGATGAGCGCGGAGTACATCATGAGCGAGGGCAACGAGAAGGTCATCCTCTGTGAGCGGGGCATCCGCACCTTTGAGACTGCCACCCGGAACACCCTGGACCTGTCCGCCGTTTCTGTGCTGCATAATTTGACCCATCTGCCTGTAGTCGTCGATCCCAGCCATGCCACCGGCAAGGCTGATTTGGTGGCTCCCATGGCCTACGCCGCCACCGCAGCCGGTGCCGACGGCATCATGATCGAGGTCCACAATAACCCCGCCTGCGCCCTGTGCGACGGCGCCCAGTCCCTGACACCTACCCAGTTTGAAGAAGTGAACCGCAAGGTTCAGAAGATTCGTGAGGCGATTTTATGAAAGTCGGTATTTTAGGTCTTGGCCTCATCGGCGGTTCCCTTGCCCGGGCATATGCCCTGGAGGGCCACACCGTCTATGCCATCCAGCGAAATGAAAGTATGCTGTCCTTTGCCATGCTGGCTGGCGCGGTCCACGGAAAGCTGGAGGAAGCCACCATCCCGGAATGTGACCTGATCCTGCTGGCCATTTATCCCGGCGGCAGCGCTTCCTGGCTGGAACAAAATGCCCATCTGATATCCAGGGATGCCCTGGTCATCGACTGCTGCGGCATTAAGAAGGAAATTTGTGAACGATGCTTCCCTCTGGCAGAGCGGTACGGATTCACCTTTGTGGGCGGACATCCCATGGCTGGCTCCCAGTTCTCCGGCTTCAAGTACAGCCGGGCAAACCTGTTCGATGGCGCGCCCATGGTACTGGTCCCACCGGTGTTTGACGATATTCTCCTGCTGGACCGGGTGAAACAGGCATTAAAACCTTGCAATTTCGGTTTCTTCTCCGTCACCACGGCGGAGGAGCATGATAAGATGATCGCCTTTACTTCACAGATGCCCCATATCCTCAGCAATGCCTTTATCAAGTCCCCCACTGCCCTGAACCACAAAGGCTTTTCCGCTGGCAGCTACAAGGACCTGACAAGAGTTGCCTGGCTGAACCCCCAGATGTGGGCGGAGCTGTTCATGGAAAACAGAGAAAACGTCCTGTTTGAACTGGACTACTACATCAGCAGCCTTACCGCCTACCGGGATGCCATTCAGCAGCAGGATATGGACCAATTGGTGACCCTGCTGGAGGAGGGCAAGCAACGCAAGGAGGAGGTGGACGGATGAAAATCGTCACTGTCAGCGCTTCCAAAACCTATGATATTAAAATCGGCAGCGGGCTGCTTTTCTCCCTTGGCGAAGAGGCCCGGAAGCTGGGCAAGGCCCAAACCGTCTGCATCGTCAGTGAATCCACCGTATTTCCCCTCTACGGAAAAATTGCTTGCGATTCTCTGGAAAGCGCGGGCTTCCGGGTGGTTTCCTATGTATTCCCTGCGGGAGAAGAAAGCAAGAACGGCCTAACCTATCTTGATCTTCTGAATTTTCTGGCAAAAAACAAACTCACCCGGTCTGACCTGATTGTTGCCCTGGGTGGCGGTGTTGTTGGCGACCTGGCAGGCTTTGCCGCCGCCAGCTTCCTACGGGGCATCCGCTTTCTCCAGGTACCCACCACCTTGCTGGCGGCTGTGGATTCCTCCGTGGGCGGCAAGACCGCCATTGACCTCCCCGCAGGAAAGAATCTGGCAGGCGCCTTCTGCCAGCCCAGCCTGGTGCTGTGCGACACTGACACCCTGAACACCCTTCCTGAAGACATTTTCCGGGACGGCTGCGCCGAGGTCATCAAGTACGGCGTACTCTATGATCCCGCCCTCTTTGCCCACCTGGAAGAAAAGGGACTGGGGTTTGACCGTGAAGCCGTCATCACCCGCTGTGTGGAGCTGAAGCGGGATGTGGTCATGGAGGACGAATTTGACACCGGTGCCAGGATGAAGCTGAATCTGGGACACACCATCGGCCACGGTGTGGAAGCCCGGAGCAATTTCTCCCTGTCCCACGGAAAAGCCGTCGCCATCGGCATGGCCATTGTCAGCAGAGCTGCGGGATGTCCGGATAACAGCAGAATCCTCTCCCTTCTGGAGAAATTCGGCCTGCCCACTGCCACGGACTATCCTGTGGAAGATATCTATACCTATACCCTTTCCGACAAAAAGCGCAGCGGCGGTACGGTCAGCCTGATCGTACCCAGAGCTATCGGCGACTGCGCCATCGTTCCCACCCCTGTAGAAAGCTTAAGAACCTTCATCGAGGCTGGTCTTTGATATGGATATTACCATTACCCCCCGTCCCCTTTCGGGGACTGTAACCGCTATCCCCTCCAAATCCCAGGCCCACCGGCTCCTGATCTGCGCCGCCTTTGCGGACAATCCCACCACCCTAATCTGTCCCGACACCAACCGGGATATCGAAGCCACGGTGGACTGCCTGAACGCCCTGGGTGCTGACATTACAAGAAGCGAATCCGGCTACCATGTGGTCCCGGTTTCCGTCCTCCCCAAAAACGCTGTGCTGAACTGCTGCGAAAGCGGTTCGACCCTGCGGTTTATGCTTCCCATGGCGGGGGCTTTGGGGGTAGACACTACCTTCCAAATGGCCGGACGACTGCCCCAGCGTCCCCTGTCTCCCCTGTGGGAGGAGATGGAGCGGATGGGCTGCACTCTGACCCGGCCTACAGAAGACACCATCCGCTGTACCGGAAAGCTCCGGGCCGGAGAATACACCATTGACGGCGGCGTATCCAGCCAGTTTATTACGGGATTGCTCCTTGCCGCCGCCCTGATCCCCGGAGAAAGCCATATTCATTTGACAGGCAAAGTGGAATCCAGGCCCTATATCACCATGACCCAGCAGGCAATGGATATCTTCGGCCTTGCCTGCTATGATTTTTGTGTCTTGGGCGGAAGCCCCTTCCGTTCCCCCGGCACACTGACCGTAGAAGGCGACTGGAGCAACGGTGCCTTCTTCCTGGCGGCAAAGATGCTGGGCAACGCTGTGGAAACCGAAAATCTCTCCCCGGATTCCCCCCAGGGCGACCGGGCGGTCAGCACCTTGCTTCCCGCTCTGGAAAAACACACCACCATCTCCGCCGCGGATATCCCCGACTTGGTGCCTGTTTTATCTGTTGTGGCTGCCTGTAAGCAGGGCGCGGTATTTACGGATATCCGGCGGCTCCGGCTGAAGGAATCCGACCGGGTAGCTTCCGTGATTGCCATGCTGGAAGCACTTGGAGGAGAGGCCAAAGAAACGGAAGAAACGCTGACCGTCTATGGAACCGGGCTAACCGGCGGCAGGGTAGACAGCGTCAACGACCACCGCATCGCCATGTCTGCCGCTATCGCCGCCACGGTATGCCGGGAGCCTGTCACCATTCTCGACGCCCAGTGCGTACAAAAATCATACCCCCACTTTTGGGAAGAATACACCAAATTAGGAGGCTATTATGAGCAGTACCTACGGTGAAAATTTGAAATTGTCTATTTTCGGCCAGTCTCACGGCCCTGCCATCGGCATGACATTGGATGGCATCCCCGCAGGCCTGCCCGTGGATTTTGAAGAACTTCAGACATTTCTCAACCGCCGGGCCCCGGGCCAGAATGACTGGTCCACCCCCCGCCGGGAGGAAGACCGGCCCGACTTTTTGGGCGGTGTCCTGGATGGCTTCACCTGCGGCGCGCCCATTGCCGCCGTGATCTACAACAAAAATACCCGCTCGGGAGACTACGCCAACCTGAAGGACTGCCCCAGGCCCGGCCACGCGGATTACACCGCCCAGGTAAAATACGGTGGCTTCCAGGATGCCGCAGGCGGCGGACACTTCTCGGGGCGACTGACAGCGCCCCTGTGCATCGCAGGCGGTCTGTGCAAGCAGTGGCTGGAGGAAATGGGCATCCGCATTGGAGCTCACATCGTGCAGATCGGTTCTGAAAACAGCCAGTGTTTTGATGCCCTTTCCCCCGAACTGGATCAGGTCGGACAGTTGTTCCCCACGTTGACAGCAGAAGCGGCTGATAGCTTTCAGGCCATCATTGCCGAAGCCCGAAACCAGGGCGAAAGCGTAGGCGGACGAATTGAATGTGCCATTACCGGCCTCCCCGCCGGCATTGGCGAGCCTATGTTCGGCGGCGTGGAAAGCCGCATTGCCCAGATCGTTTACGGCATCCCAGCAGTAAAGAATATCGGCTTTGGCTGGGGGGATTCCTTTGCCAGCCTTCCCGGAAGCGAAAGCAACGATTCCTATACCGTTGAGGATGGTCTGGTCAAAACCCTGACAAACCACTGCGGCGGTATTCTGGGCGGCATCACCAACGGCATGCCCGTAATCTTTGATGTGACCATCAAGCCCACCCCCTCCATCTCCCGGTCCCAGCAGAGTGTTTCCCTGAGCCGGGGTGAGAATCAGGAGCTGGTGGTAAAGGGCCGTCACGATCCCTGCATCGTCCCCCGGGCGGTGCCTGTGGTGGAAGCCGCCGCGGCCATCGCCATATATGATCTGATCCTGGGCAATACCCAGACAAGCAGGAGGAAGTAACCATGGATTTAAGTGAGATCCGCCAGGACATCGACAAAATCGACGATCAGCTTGTGAAGCTGTTCTGTGAGCGGATGAGCCTGTCCGCAAAGGTAGCGGACTATAAAAAAGCCAACAACCTGCCTATTTACCATCCCGGCCGGGAGCGGGCCATTCTGCAAAAGGTGGCGGAAAAAGCCGGTCCGGAAATGGAAAACTACACCCGGGTGATGTACTCTATGCTCTTTGAGCTGAGCCGGAGCTATCAGAGCAAGCGCAATGGGGAGCTTAGCCCCCTGTACGGCCGGATCACCCACGCCATCGAAAATACCCCCAAGCTGTTCCCCCAGGCCCCCATGGTGGCCTGCCAGGGTGTGGAAGGGGCCTACTCCCAGATCGCCTGTGAGAAAATCTTCAAATCTCCCTTTATCCTGTATTTCAAGAATTTTGAAGGTGTCTTCAACGCCATTGACCAGGGCCTGTGTAGCTACGGTATCCTGCCCATCGAAAACTCCACCGCCGGTTCCGTCAACAAGGTCTATGACCTGATGATCCGGCACAATTTCTCCATCGTCCGGACCTTCCGGCTAAAAGTCGACCACAATCTGCTGGTAAACAAGGGCGCGGCCCTCAGCGACATCAAGACCATCTACTCCCACGAGCAGGCCATCAACCAGTGCGGAGAATTTCTCCATAGCCTGTCCGGTGTCAACGTGATTCCTGTGAGCAACACCGCCGTGGCAGCGGAAATGGTAGCACAATCCGGCCAAAAGGACGTTGCGGCTCTCAGCAGCCGCAGCTGTGCCGAGCTGTACGGCCTGGAATGTCTGCGGCACTCCGTCCAGGACAAGGGCAACAACCACACCCGCTTTATCTGCATCAGCAGGAATCTGGAAATTTTCCCCGGTGCGGACAAGACCAGCATCATGATGATCCTGAACCACAAGCCCGGCGCCCTGTACAAGGTCCTGGCCCGGCTTTACACCCTGGGCATCAACGTGACCAAGCTGGAATCCCGCCCCCTGCCTGACCGGGAGTTTGAGTTCATGTTCTATTTCGATCTGGAAACCTCCATTTACTCCGAAGAATTTGTCCAGCTCATGTGCGAACTGGACGACCTGTGTGAGGAATTCAAATACTTAGGAAGCTACACCGAGGTGGTATAAATGAAATGCGGCCTGCTGGGACGCAAGCTGGGACACAGCTACTCCCCCCAGATCCATGGTTATCTTGCAGACTATTCCTATTCCCTCTTTGAAAAGGAACCGGAGGAGATCGGTGATTTTCTGAAAAACGGAGATTTTACCGGTATCAACGTGACCATCCCCTATAAGAAAGACGTGATCCCCTATTTGGACAAGCTGTCTCCCCGTGCGGCAAAGCTTGGAAGTGTCAACACCATCGTCCGCCGTTCTGACGGAACCCTCATCGGGCATAACACGGACTATTTCGGTTTTGAACGGATGGTGCGCCACAGCGGTCTTTCCGTTGCAGGAAAGAAGGTGCTGGTTCTGGGAAGCGGCGGCGCATCCAACACCGTTGTGGCTGTACTGGAGGAGCTGGGCGCCCAGGTGGTGATCATTTCCCGCACAGGAGAAAACAACTACGACAATCTCCACCTCCACGCCGATGCAAGCATTATCGTAAACACCACCCCCGTGGGTATGTACCCGGGCACTGGCCATTCCCCCCTCTCTTTAGACGGATTCCCAAAACTGGAGGGCGTTCTGGATATCGTATTCAATCCCGCAAGAACCCAGATCCTTCTGGACGCGGAAAAACGGGGTCTTGTGGCCGTCAACGGCCTGCTGATGCTGGTAGCACAGGCCAAGGAAGCCTCCGAGTGGTTTACCGACACAGCCATTCCCGACGAAACCATTGAAGAAATTTACCGAACGCTGTCCTGTCAGATGCAGAACGTCGTTCTGATTGGTATGCCCGGCTGCGGCAAATCCACCATTGGCGGTCTGCTGGCAGAAAAAACAGGAAGAACCTTTGTGGATGCAGATGAAACGATTGTGCACCTCGCCGGAAAGTCCATTCCCCAAATCTTTGCTGACGAAGGCGAAGAAGTGTTCCGAGAGTGGGAAACGAAAGCCCTTTCAGAACTGGGCAAGCAGTCCGGTCTCATCATCGCCACCGGCGGCGGATGCGTCACCCGGCAGCGGAACTACCCCCTGCTCCATCAGAATGGAACGATTTTCTGGCTGCAGCGGGCGCTGGAGGTACTGCCCACCGATGGCCGTCCCCTGTCGCAAACCAACAAGCTGACAGATTTGTACGCCAAACGGAAGCCCCTGTATGAATCCTTCGCTGACCACACCATTGACAACAACGATACAGCAGAAGCTGCCGTCGCCGCCATTCTGGCAAAACTGGAGGAAACCCTATGAAAATTCTGGTCATCAACGGCCCCAACCTGAATATGCTGGGCATCCGGGAACCGAGCATTTACGGCAAAAACACCTTTTCCGACCTGCTTCAGCTTCTGGAGGAGACTGCCCAGACCGAAGGTCTGGAGATTGAACAATACCAATCCAACCACGAGGGTGACCTTGTGGACAAAATTCAGTGGGCCTACGGAAAGGTGGATGGAATCGTCATCAACCCCGCAGCCTACACCCATACTTCTGTGGCCATTCTGGACGCCCTGAAAGCGGTATCTCTTCCCGCAGTGGAGGTCCACATTTCCGACGTAGACAGCCGGGAACCCTTCCGCCAGATTTCCTACGCAGGTCTTGCCTGTGTCAAAACCATTAAAGGTCAGGGACTGGATGGCTACCGACAGGCAATTCAATACTTAAAGGAGCATTATGGCTAATTCTGTTTTTACATTCTGGCGCGAGCATAACCGCGCCCCTTACCACTTCCCCATGGACGAAGCAACCTGGACCCTTTCCCGGGAAGCCGACATTGACAACGAGGGCCGTCCTCTGTTCTCCTCCCTGAAAAGTGAAGTGACCCGGGATCGTGCAGGGAACATCACCGCCCTGATCGAATACGGCAAAACCGCTTTTGGCTTCGACGCTTCCGGTGAGATTTCCAGTCAGGTGCATTATCCTGTGATCCGCACATTGTGCTTTGATGAAACCCACACAGAAGACGGCAGAAAGCTGCTTCAGTCCGCGCTGAACGCATTTTGTGAGGAGGCAAGGGTCTACGCCTTTTTCCACTACTTCGGCATGAGCGCCTGCGCCCGTCACGGAAAGCTCCACGAAAGCAGCCCCCATGTGGAAAAACTGCTTCTGGACAACAGCTTCCTGGTGGAACATGAGAACGTTTACTACGCCCGTACCCTTACAGAACAGGATGCTGCCCCCAACCGTGTCAGTCTCAACTGGAAAGCCCTTTCTGAGGGAAACTGCCGGGAATTTGCCGCCTCCCAGAACGGCACCGAGGTGGGCTGGGGCCAGGTCCATTTCCTCCCCCAAAAGGACATCGCATACCTGCGCTGGATCTATGTGGACGAAAAGCACCAGCACCAGGGCCTTGGCACCGCCATTATGGGCCAGCTTTTCGCGGAACTCTACCAGATGGGCATCCGCCGGTTCGATACAGACACCGCCCTGTCCAATACCGTGGCACAGCAGTATTACGAAAAAACAGGCTTCACCAACGAAGGGATCACAAGAAGCTATTATAGGTAAAGTAAGAGGGCCTGCACTTTCGTGCAGGCCCATTCGTTTATTCTACAGACTTCAATGCTTCCGCCATATTGATCTTTTCCAGCCGGAAGTAGAACACAAAGTTCACCAGCAGCGCTGTCAGCAGGGTCAGGAGAACCGACCACAGGAAGGAGGGCGGCAGAATCCTGGCCTGGAACCAGACAAAATCGATCTTGATCTGGCTCATGACGAAGTCCAGCAGCCATCTACCAAAGAGCAATCCCAGTCCTGCGCCCATGACACTGAGGGCAAGATTCTCCTTGAATACATACATAGCCGTTTCCGTAGCGTTGAAGCCCAGCACCTTGATGGTGGCGATTTCCCGGATCCGCTCATTGATGTTGATATTGGTCAGGTTATACAGCACCGTAGCACCCAGAAGGCCCGCGCTGATCACCACAACCACCACGACCATATCCAGGGCCTCCATCATACCGCCCACCATTCCCGCCAGATCCTCGCTGACCGATACATTCATCACATTCTCCATAGCTGTGATCTCTGCACCGACCAGATGGGGGTCCTGTCCTTCCCCGGTCTTTATGAAGGCCATCTGCATTTCCGGAGCCTCGCCCCACTGCTTTTCCAGAGTCTGGGGCGCAACGATGGCGTAATTGTACACATAATTTTCGTACAGGCCGCAAACCGTCACTTCCAGGGTCTCCATGTCGGAGTTGCGCAGCAACACCTTATCGCCCTGGGTGATGCCCAGATTCTCCGCAACACCTACAGAAAGCATGACCTCATCCAGCCCCGGCAGGGGCAGTTTGGTCTGCCCACTGTGGAAATCAATGAAGTTCTCCACGCCTTCCCCTGCCGCGATCATGTAGATGTCCCGGCTTTCCTCAGCCGTCAGAATCTCCACGCTGGATTGGTGGTAAAACATCATGTCGGATGCATAGGGACCGATTTCCTCGGTAAAGGCGCACTGCTCTTCCTCCGTCTGTCCGCCGGAAAAGTATACTGACATATCGTACACCGTGATATCCTCAAACTGAAAATCCACGATGTTGACAATAGAATCCCGGAGTCCAAAACCTGTCAGCAGCAGGGCCGTACAGCCGCCGATGCCAACCAGCATCATAGCAAGCCGCTGGCGGTAGCGGAAAATATTTCGGATAGTGACCTTATTCAAGAAGCTGACCCGGTTCCAGAAAGGCAGTTTTTCAAACAAGAGCTGCTTTCCTACGGTGGGAGCCTTGGGACGGATCAGCTCTGCCGGCACCTCTGCCAAAGTCCTGTGGCAGCAATACCAGGTCACCGCCAGCTCCACACCGGTATAGGTGGCAACCACCAGCAGGCAAAGCCCCCAATCGAAGGTCAGCGTGATGCCACCGGGAATGCACAGCATAATCTTATAGGCTTCCCAGAGGATCGAGGGAAAAATGGCACTGCCCATATATACGCCAATACCACAGCCCAAAACCGCACTGCTTCCGGCGTAACACAGATATTTGCTGATGATCGCCCCGTTGCTGTAGCCGAGGGCCTTCAAAGTGCCGATCTGGGTCCGTTCCTCGTCCACCATACGGGTCATGGTGGTGATGCAAACCAGTGCTGCAACCAGCAGGAAAAAGATAGGAAATACCCTGGAAACGCCCTCCACAATGTCCGAGCTGCTGTTCACAGATGTATATCCGATATTGGAAGTACGGTCCAGAATGTAGAGCTGCTGCTCCGGCATGGCGTCGATATCCGCCCTGGCTTCCTCCAGTTCAAGCCTGGCATTCTCCAGTTCCCGCTCTCCATCGGCGATCTCCTGCTCAGCTTCCAGCTTGCCATCCTCATATTCCAGCCAGCCGTCCGCCAGTTCCTTTTCCCCTTCCCGCAGGGCGCCCCAGCCCCGCATCAGTTCATTGTATGCGCTGTCCAGCTGTCCTTCCTGGGTATCCATTTCCAGAAAGCCTGCTTCGATCTGCTGCAGTCCCGTTTCCATCTGGATTTTCTGCCCTTCCAGCTGGGTAAGCTGGTTTTTCAGGCCTGCATAGGTCTCATAATGCCCATTCAGGGTATCCAGTTCTCTCTGGGCATCCTGAAGCTGCTGCCGCAAGGGAGAAAGCACCTGCTCAGGCATTCCCGCCTGCTGTGCTTGCTCCAGTGCCGTCTGCAGGGTCTGTACAGCCTGCCGGGCCGTCTGGACCAGGGAGTAGAGTGTTTCCGGAGTGAATCCCATCTGTCCCATGGCGGCTTCCGCCTGGGCGATGCCGTCTTTCAGCTGACGGATTCCCTCTTCCACCTTGGGCAGATTATCTTCAATGATCTTTTTCTGGGCATTCAAATCTTCTCTGGCTTTTGCCAGTTCCTGGCGGCCTGTCTCGATCTGGTTACCCGCCTCCACCAGCTGCTTGCGGGTGTTCTCCAGAGTCTGTTCGCCGTCCTTCAGTTCCTGATAGCCATCCTCCAGCTCCTGGCTGGCTTCCAGCTTGCCATTCTCCAATTCCTCCAGACCATCCAGATATTCCTGATACCCCTCCTGGTAGGCATTCTCCGCGTCCTGTTTGACGTTTTCGTAACGTTTCTGGGCCAGTTCCTCCATATGGGGCTGCATAGCATCCGCCGCGTTCTCCAAAGCCTCCTGATAGGCATCGGAATAGATCCGGTAATCACCATCTATGGTCACATGGATCTCGGAATAGTAATCCACATCCACCGCATCGCCGGGGATATAGTAGAAGCTTGCAATGCTGCCGTTGCCCACAGATGTGGTACCACGATTCATATCCATATACAGAGGCGAACCTACAATGCCCACCACGGTGAAGGTGGTACGCTTCATGGGCTCCAGGGAATCTTCCTCATTGGTGTCTGAAATAACCACCTGGTTGCCCAGAATGCTGGCATCATTCAGATAGCTGTCTGCCAGACATTCTCCGGGATTTACCGGCATCCGTCCCTCCACCAGCACAACCTGGTTCAGCTCCTCAGGGAGGGTATAGAAACGGCACACAGTGTCCCGGGCATCTGCGCCCCCCTGACGGGTGATGAGATCCAGATACACGATCCCCTCAGCCTGCACCACACCTTCCACCTGTGTGATTTCCTCCAGCTGGTCCTTATCCCAGCCATAAGAGGTCATCAGCCGAAGATCAAACATATTCTGCTGATCCATGTACCGCTGGGCTGTTTCCAGCATATCGGTCTTGGTCATCCGAAGACCCACAAACAATCCTGCGCCCAAAGCAATGATCATCCCAATGGCAATATATCTGCCCAGGGAATTCCGGATGGACCGGCGCAGATTTGTATTCATCGCATTTCGTTTCATTACCATTCGATCTCCGCAATATCCTTAGGATGTTCGTTCATCTGCATGGCGCTGACAGTTCCGCTTCTGACCTGGATGACCCGGTCTGCCATCGCCGTCAGAGCGCTGTTGTGGGTGATGATGATAACGGTCATGCCTGTTCTGCGGGCAGTGTCCTGCAGAAGCTGCAAAATCGCCTTACCTGTCTGATAGTCCAGCGCGCCGGTGGGCTCGTCGCAGAGCAGAAGCTTGGGGTTCTTAGCCAGCGCCCGGGCAATGGCCACGCGCTGCTGCTCACCGCCGGAAAGCTGGCTGGGGAAATTCTTCATGCGAGATTCCAGCCCCACATCCTTCAGCACCTGGGCCGCGTCCAGAGGCTCCTTACAGATCTGA
Organism: Oscillospiraceae bacterium; assembly: GCA_036308745.1. Lineage (GTDB taxonomy): Bacteria > Bacillota > Clostridia > Oscillospirales > Oscillospiraceae > Faecousia. The sequence goes on from JAXJVC010000360.1 coordinate 15,321, forward strand.
TTGGCCAGCTCCACATTTTCCAGAGCCGTCAGATTGCCGATGAG
>JAXJVC010000361.1:0-4146 GCA_036308745.1 Oscillospiraceae bacterium
AGATCGGCGGCCATAAGGCATAGGAGGATATATGAAGATACAGTGCGTTTGGGAACATAACGGGAACGACAGCCTGCTCTACGCGGTAGACCTGCCGGGGGCCTATACCCGGGGTGAAAGCCGGGAGACAGTATTGGCGAAGATGGAAGGAGAAGCGGTTTCTTACCTGCGCTGGAAGGGGGAGAAGGTGTGCCTTCCGCTGGAGATCGAGATCGGACAGGAGAAAGTATCGGAGTTGGCGATTCGGGATGCAGATTCCGATGTACTGTTCGATTCTGAGCGAAATCCCCTGCCTTGGGAGGAATATACCGAACTGAAAACGCTGGCAATGAAATCCGCGGTGGACTTCCTGACCCTCTATGAGGCCGTGCCGGATAAACACAAAAGTGTTCTGGCGGAACGAAAGACTTTCTATGGTACGGTCCCCCGGACATCGGATGAAATGTACCGGCACACGAAAAACGTCAATGCATATTACTTTGGTGAGATTGAAGTGAATGCAGACAACGAAGGCACCATCGTGGAATGCAGGATGCGGGGCTTTGAGGCCTTGGAAAAAGTGCCGGATTTTCTGAAAAATCCGGTGTATGCGGGAAGTTATGGGGAAGACTGGACGTTGCGTAAGCTGCTGCGACGATTCCTGTGGCACGACCGGATTCACGCTCGGGCTATGTACCGCATGGCGGTGAAGACCTTTGGTCCGGATAGTGTCCCCAATGTGTTTGGTTTTGAAGAACGGTGAGACTGGTTATGCCTTTCGGAGAATATGATCACAAATATGACGATATCCTGTATTTGCCCCATCCGGTGTCCAGGCGGCGGGGCCGTATGTCCAATTATGACCGGGCGGCGCAGTTTTCCCCCTTTGCGGCGCTGACGGGTTTCGATGCCACCATTGAGGAAGCGGGGCGGTTGACCGATCGGCGGATCGAGCTGGATGAGGCGGAAAAGGAGCTTCTGAATGAAAAACTCCAGGAGATTCTGGAGCATATCGATGCCCAGCCCCAGGTCACGATTACCCATTTTGTCTACGACCAGCGAAAAGCCGGCGGCGCTTACATAAGCACCACCGGTCGGGTGAAGAAGATCGACACATACAGCCGCGCCATCCTGTTTACAGATGGAACGGCGATCCCTGTGTCGGAAATCGTGGGGATTTTTGTGGAACAGTGAGGTGTTTGCTCGCAAATGTTCCTGTAGGGCGGCTTGCCCTCAAGCCGCCCTACAGTAGCTAATGTGATAACGACAATTTATACGATACAAAAAACATCCCCGGCTGAAAATCCAGCCGGGGATGAACCGTTATTTGAGAAGTTCTGCAGGAATTTCCATGGCCATACGCTCATAGCCTGCGGGACTGGGATGGAGATGGTCACCGGAATCGTACTCCGGCAGGAACCAGTCGGGATTCTCGGGATCCCGCAGAGCTTTGTCGAAGTCGATACAGCCATCGATCAGGTCGGTGGTGCGAATAAAGTCGTTGTAGGCATGGCGCATCTCCTGCCGGAAGGGCGCATCGGTGCGCCAGCCGCCCATGGGGAGCAGGGTACCCACATAAACCTTGTAACCAAAGGAGCGGGCCTGGGTGATGTAGGTTTTTAAGCCGTCGATGAGCTGTTCCACTGTGGGAAGGTCACTCATGGGACGGAAGGGATTGATGTTGGTGCCCACAGGGTGAATGATATCGTTGATGCCCTGCTGGATGATGACCACATCCGCACCGTCGGTGGGGACCTCGTGATGGAACCGCCGCCGTCCCATAAGACCATAGGATTCGTAGGTCAGGCAGTGGTATTCCCGGAGGATCCGGGAGCCGGAGGTGGCCCGGCGGATGATGGCGGTGTTGTGGTAGCCTTCCCGGAAGCACCGCAGGGCCAGATTGTCAGGCCAGTCCTGGGCGGTGATGGAATCGCCGTAGCAAACAATAGCTCGGTTCTCTGGGGCGGTCAGAACGGAAACGTTGCTGAGAAAGTAGAAAAGATGGGTGGTGCGGGAGGTGTCCCGATGGATGTGGGCATTTTCTGTTTCATCGCCGTTGGCGTAAAGTCCTTCGGACAGGGGGCCGCAGGCGTAGACCACACTGCGCATCAGGGTGAAGTCTGCCAGATAGAAGCTGACCTGGATGACCTCCCCTTCAATCATGCTGAGTTCCAGGGGGTCGGAAACCACCTGTTCCCCCGCGCCGATGGTCACTTCCCGCTGTCCACCGAAGAGGACGGGATGGAATCTGCCGCCGTAGAACACGGTGGTCTTGTTCAGGGTGATGGGTTCAGTGCCGCAGTAGTTGTCAAAGGTCAGCCGGACAGCCTGCCCGGAAAAAGGAATGTGGATGGGATATCGGATGGTGATATCTTTTGCGTACCGCTCGGGCCGGTTTTCCGCAACGGAAACGGCATTTCCCCATACGCTAACCCATTTGTTCGTTTCGTTCATGGTGTTTCTCCTCTCGTATCTTGGGGATATCATACGATAAAACAGGATAAAAAGCAACACAAAACCGGAGCCTGCCCTCCCGGGAAAACCACGGCCGAAGTCGGGAACGTGAAAATACAGTTGCCAACCAGAGGGAAAATATGGTATGATCTCCAAAATGCCGGGATACAGCACCACCTGCGTGGACGCTCTCCGGCTGATAGAATGTGAGGAAAACCATGAAATACTTGGAAAAACATCCGCTTCTTATCATGGCGGTGGGCATATTGGGCATTTCCCTGTCGTCAATTTTTATTCGTTATTCCACAGCACCCTCTGCTGTGACGGCGGCCTTCCGCCTGCTGTGGACCATCCTGCTGATGACCCCGGTGGTTCTGGGAAAGGCGGAGGTCCGGCGGGAAATGAGGGGCCTGGACAGACGGTCTGCTCTCTTAAGTGGACTCAGCGGCTTTTTTTTAGCCATCCACTTTTTGCTTTGGTTTGAATCTCTGCGCCATACCTCCGTTGCCAGCGCGGCGACCCTGGTCTGTACGGAGGTCATCTGGGTCAGCATTGGCTTCTGCCTGTTTCAGGGAGGTCGGATTCCGGGAAAGGCTGTGTTTGCCATTTCTCTGGCCCTTGTGGGCAGTGTCCTCATTGCCTGGGTGGATTCGGGGAGTGGCTTCCACCTGTACGGCGATATGCTTGCGCTGATGGCTTCCGTGGCTGCGGCCATCTATATGCTCATTGGTAGAACGGTGCAGAAAACCATCTCTACCACCGTGTACACCTATATCGTGTATGCTGCCTGCGGAGCGGTTCTGGTGGCAGTTTGCGGAGTGGGGAAGCTCAGTCTGTGGGGCTATGGGATGGGGCCGGTGGTCATAGGCGCATTGCTGGCGGTTTTTTCCACCATACTGGGCCACAGCATTTTCTCCTGGTGCCTGAAATTTTTCTCCCCGTCCTTTGTGTCTGCGGCAAAGCTCTGCGAGCCTGTGGTGGCTTCCATTCTGGCGGTATTTTTGTTTGGGGAAGTGCCTACGCTGATGCAGCTGGCTGGCGGCATCCTGATTTTGGGAGGACTGTATGCCTATTCCCGGGTGGAAGGCAGAAAGCAGTAACGAACTTACAAAGAAAAGCCTCCGGCGGAGTGAATTCCGCCGGGGGCTTTATGCGATCAGTCCCAGCTCCTGCTTCCACTGCAGCAGCCGGGTGACGGCAGTATCCAGAAGCTCCATGGGGATCCGCCCGGTTTGGACGGCTTCCAGCACAGCTTGGTACTGTACCTGGTACTCAGTGCTGCACAGCAGGTCGTTGCCTGCCAACACTGCCAGAACGGCGGCTTCTCCCGCACCGTAGCTGTCAGTGATAGCCTGCATCACCAGATCGTCGGTGACGATGACGCCTTCAAAACCCATAACTACCCGCAGATAGTCGTGGGTGGCAGGGGACAAGGTGGCGGGCAGATCCGGGTCCAGGGCGTTGACGATGGTGTGGCTTACCAGAATAGCACCGCAGTCGGCTTCGATCCCCGCGGCAAAGGGGACCAGATCCCGGGCTTCCAGTTCCTCCAGAGAGCGGTCGTCCACTGCAATGCCGGTGTGGGTGTCGGTATTGTTGCCGTAGCCGGGGAAGTGCTTCAGAACACTGCCCATATGGTAGTTTCGCATAACTGCGGTAGAATTTGCCACGAATTTGCCGGTGATCTCCGGGCTTTGGCCCAGGGAACGGCGG
>JAXJVC010000362.1:0-3906 GCA_036308745.1 Oscillospiraceae bacterium
CATCAGCCAAATACCAGCTGTCCTCTCCCCCCTTGCAGGTTGCAGAAATATCAATCCTGCTGTATTCAGCGGGGATCTGATCGGCAGGATCAGGGCTGTACAGAGCAAACACCGCACCGGGCAGCACCTTGCCTTTCTCATCGGTTTTGGTCAGATGAATGGACCAGTGTTCCAGAACATTGACACATTCCATGGTCACAGCTCTCTTGGGATCATACTGGAAGGTATGGCTATTGCCTGTGGAACCACCCAGGCTTTCCGTCCGATACCCATCTCCCACCGGCATCTCCACCAGAGTATAGCTGGCCCCGGTTTTCCAGGTCCAGTCCAGCAACACCGGCTGGGATTCGGTGCTTCCCGCAGGTACCGTCGCCGTGAACTCATCATAGGGTCTGCCCGCATCCGTCAACGCGGTGATCCATTCTTCCTTGGAAGCGAAACTCTCAGCCAGAGGTTCTCCCTCATAGAGAAGGAACGTAAAACCTGCCTCACCGGAGGTCATGGTGGGCTTTCCTTCCGGATCCACCAGTTTTTTCTGAAGCTTCCATTCCTGAGGAATGGTCACACCCACCTCCAGAGGCATTGCCTCCAATTCGGTTGTTATGGAGTTTACCTTGATCGCATAGTGATAGCCAAAGGTGTTCCAGGCCGTCTGCCCTGGTTTTACCGCCTCGGGGTCCGCTGCTTTTACATCGAAGCTGACGCTTACCGTGGCGCCATCCGGAATCAGCGTGCCGCCCTCATCCTCAATTATGATCCGAATGGCCCTTGCCTCTGCCGCAGATGCATTCCATTTGCCGGTATCCTTGCCCTTCCAGTCGTCACTGTGGCCTCCACCAAAATCCGTTGCGATGCTGTATTCCAACGAATACTGGTCCGGATTCAGTATGGTTACCGTTCCGTCCTCCGCTGTCACCTGCACCTTAAAACTGGGATTCACCGCCAGTTCCACGGTAAACTCGCTGTCTCGCTTTACATAAGTATCAAAGGGGCTGGTATCCTCCAGCTGGGGCAGGGTATCGATCATAACCAGCTTCGTCATGGGCCGTTCGGCATTGTTCTCCACAGAGAGGGTATAGGTAAACGTCTCCTCTGGATTGGCCAGGGTAATGCTGCGTACCATATCCGAGGATGCGGCCGAAGCATTGGTATTTGCATTACCTGTAACGGTGTTTACCGAGCTGGTGGAAAATGCGCCATTCACCGTCACCAATGCCGTGTTTTCCACGCTTACAGCCTTGCCGTCCGCATTATGTACCACTCTTCCGTATTGTACATCTCCCGCGCCAAAGGTCTGCTTCTCATCAGGCGTCAATACCGCCCGGTTGGTGAATACCTTATACGAAAGGTTACCCGTTGGGTTCCGAGCCGAGAATTCCACATCCATATAGCAGTTCTCCGGGATGCTGAGCATACCTTCTTGGAAGTCAAGCGTTACGCACTCATTGCCCACATCCCGTTTCAGCCCCAGATAATAATCCGATATGTTTTGCGACCTATTCGCTGTTGCATCATCGCCGTAAATCACTGTGTACCCATATTGGGTAGGATTGTTATGAGTGAAGGGATATGGATCCAGATAATGGGTTCCCGACACTTCCTTTTCATCACTGGTCCGGATAGGGAGGGTGCACACACGCCTCCGCAGCATCGTGGTTCCGTTGCTTTCCGTATAAAGTGAATAAACGGCACACGTCAGGTCACCTTCAATCACATAGGGATATGGCAGAATGTCCGTCAGGGTAAAGTTTGTCATGGCTGCAGTTCCGGTGTTGTACACCCGGATCCGCCAGTTCACCGTATCAAAGGGGCCGACGGAATCGGTATAGGGCAGCTTACCGCCACCTATTCCGGTCACATAGGACTCAGTATGCTTGGTCACACCGGGTGCGATTTCTCCCTTGGTAGAAGTCACCTGGGAAACCAGCCAGTTCTGCTGCCCTTCGGAAGTAAGGCCGTATGCCTCCTGAACCTGCTGGGCAGACAGGATCCGGCAGTCACCGTCATTGTAATCCGGGTAATAATCTGACGGTGCCGCTTTCACCTTAATTTTATCACCGCTGACGACCTCCACTCCGGTACCCGAATAATCTGTGTAGGCCATGGCAATGGTGTTGGTAAGCTCCTCCCCAGTTTCCGCTGCTTTACCAACATTCACCAGGTAGCCAAAAACGATGGCTTCATTCTGATTCAGGTAATATTGTCCCCGTGCGCTGTCGTAGGATACCGCATAATCGCCGGTTCCTTTGCCAAAGGTGAAGGTTGCTATACCATCAGCAGCAGTTCCCGAAACTGCCGCGCTTCGGAATACCACCTTGGAAGCATTCTCAGGAAGGATGGTCTGTATCAGCGACGACGCATCCAACTCGGTTCCGCCAATTGTTGTGATCGTTTCATTGTATTTAGGAAAATTTATACCTGCTGAAATTTTTATGTAACCGGTACCCGCAGGTAGCTTATCCTTCATGTCATTCAGGTACAGCCGCTTGTTGCCTCCGTTGTACAGTGTAACATAATATGCGATCTGCCTTCCAAAGCTGTCTGCGTTGTTGAAATACTGTCGGCTGTTTGCGTTGTATGCATGGTAAGCTATGATATAGGTATCCGCAACACCCTTTTGCAGAAGCACCTTGCCGGTCACCCACAGGTCATGTTCCACCGTGGCAGCATTCCGGTAAATGTAGAAAGCATTCTGAACCCGATTTCCGTTGACCGTGTCCACATACTGGTCCCAAAGCGCATCCTCCCCCGCACCGCCGGGATAAGTCAGGGTGTAGTAGAGATAAATTTCGCCAGGCTCCGCAAAGGTGATGGCCGCATTATCCGTCCACAGGATATATTGTTTCCCTTCACCCGGCAGGCTGCCGTAGCTGCCGCCAAGAGACCATTCCGTTGTCAATTGCTCCGTATAGGTGATCTTCCCGGCTTTATCCTCAGGAATGCCAACGCTGATCTCCGAAATATTCCCGCCTTTTACCCAGTCAAACAAGCCGAAGGTGTCCGGCAGGTTATCAGCCATATTCACGCCGGACAGAGCGATGGTTCCCGCCTCCTCGCTTCGCAGGGTCAGCCGGTAGGTAACCTGGTCTCCGGGCTCGACCACAGAGTAATCCGCCAGCACATCCTGTTCCGGTTTTTCTCCCTTTTCCAGGACGATAGCTTTATCATGGCCGATCACAGAACCGCCGCCCCACATAGAGGTATACAGCCGTGCCCCCACCCGGTCATTAGCCCAGGTCGTGCCGCCAATGGAGTAGGAACCCGGCAATTCCTGGGGCACCAGGGTCTCATAGCGGATGGACACATCATTGGTCTGTGCGAAATACCACTTGATCTGGGTATGGACACCGCCATAGCTGAGAGCTTCTCCCACATCGTGGTCCGCGCTAAGCGCAGAAACTGTGATAGTTGCCGCATTCAGGTAATTGCCTTCTTCATCCACACCAACACACACGTTCTCATAGGTCCCCGCCTTATTCAGGACATAAAAGTCCCTATGGGTATCCAGCTCCATATCGGCAAGGTGGGCATTTTCATCTATCACGGGTGCCAGCAGATACTGGGTTCCGTAAATCTCATCCACAATGGGAAGATTTTCGTAAACACCGGTGCCAGCATTGGTCAGCGTAATCTGGTGGTCCAGAACATCCCCGGCTTTTACCTTGAATTGTCCCTCCAGCACCGTTCCATCGGCCTTTGTGATGCGCTTGCTGAGGCTTGCTTCCCGATAGAAAGCCCCGGGGAAATGCCAGGTTGCCATGGTTGATCCACCCGTGGTAAAAAATGCATAATTACTCCCCACATCGATCTTTTCATTTGGATACTGCCCAGGGTTATCGCTGGTAAGATTTTTAAATGTATCCTTAAAGTCGGTATAAATATGAAACGTTCTGGTTTCACCGGGAA
>JAXJVC010000363.1:0-15653 GCA_036308745.1 Oscillospiraceae bacterium
ATACAATGGAAGAAATCAAAATCGCAGTTTCTGCCTTGCGGGACCTGGCACAGGAGGAATAAGTTATGGACAAAATCATCGATTGTAAGGGTATGGCTTGCCCTCTGCCCGTTGTCAACGCCAAAAAGGCCGCTGAAGATCTCAACGCCGGCGATGTGCTGACCGTTTTGGTGGACAACGAGATCGCAGTTCAGAATCTGACCCGGTTTGCCGAGCACAAGGGCTTTTGTGTTTCTGCAGAAAGAAAAAGCGAAAAGGAATACGCTGTCACCATGAGCATCTCCGGTGCAGTGGCAGAGGAAGCGAAGGAAGAGGACGTCGCCTGTGTCATGGACCTGCGCAGAAAGGGTATGCTGGTGGTTCTGTCCGGTAATGTGATGGGCACAGGCGATGCCAAACTGGGTACTTCTCTGATGAAAGCCTTTGTCTTTGCCCTGACCAAGCAGGATCGGCTGCCCGATACAGTCCTGTGCTACAATACCGGTGCATACCTGACCTGCGAAGGTGCAGATACGCTGGAGGATATGAAGTTGCTGGAAAGCGAAGGCGTTACCATCCTCACCTGCGGCACCTGCCTGGATTTCTATGGTCTGAAGGAGAAACTAGCTGTTGGCGGCGTTACCAATATGTATGATATCGTGGAGCGGATGGAGAATGCCGCTCAGATCATCAAGCCCTGATTGCCATGGAAACAGAAGTGAAACTGACGAAGCTGGCCAACTGCGCCGGCTGCGGTGCCAAGATGGGCGCCGGTACTCTGGCTAAGATGCTGGAGGGATTCAAGGCACATTCTGATCCACGGCTCATTGTGGGCTATGACAAGAGTGACGATGCCAGTGTCTATGTTCTCGATGACAATACCGCGCTGATCCAAACCACCGACTTCTTCCCACCCATTGTGGACGATCCCTACCTCTATGGCAAAATTGCCGCCACCAACGCTCTCAGTGATGTGTACGCTATGGGCGGGGAACCGAAACTGGCACTGAATATCATGTGCGCAGCAGAGGGTATGGCGGACAAAACCATCCGGGAGATCCTCCGGGGTGGATATGACGCGGCCTATGATGCAGGTGCCATCATTACCGGAGGCCACACCATCAAGGGTGCGGAACCGATTTACGGTCTGGCTGTATCCGGCTTCGTTCACCCGCAGAAGGTGCTGACCAACAGCAATGCAAAGCCTGGCGATGTGCTGATCCTGACCAAGCCTTTAGGTGTGGGTATTATCACCACCGGTGCCAAGGCAGATATGGTGGAACAAGCTGTAATGGACCGCATCTATGCCCAGATGGCGACCCTCAATAAAACTGCCCGTGACATCATGGTGCAGTATGATGTCCATAGCTGCACGGATGTGACCGGCTTTGCTCTCATGGGCCATAGCTTCGAGATGGCCCAGGGAAGCAACTGCACCATTCACATTCAAGTCGATCAGGTGCCTTATCACTCCGAGGCGCTGGAACTTGCCTCTATGGGACTGATCCCGGCCGGTGCATACCGGAATCGGGAATACGCGCAAGCTGGCGTGGCAGTCCGGGGAAGCGTTTCTCTGGCTATGGAGGATATCCTCTATGATCCCCAGACCAGCGGCGGCCTTCTGTTTGCACTTCCTGCGCAGGAAGCGGAAGCCTGTCTGGCCCAACTGAAGCAGGCCATTCCCAATGCAGCCATTATTGGCTATGTAACCGAAAAAGAAGACCCCTACATAATTTTGGAGTAACGTATGAAAGATTTGATTATCGTACGGGGCGGCGGCGACTTAGCCACCGGGACGATTTACAAACTAAAAAAGAGTGGCTTCCCGGTTTTGATCCTTGAAGTAGCAACTCCCTCCGCCATCCGTCGCAATGTGGCTTTTTGCGAAGCAGTCTATCAAGGAACCCAAACGGTTGAAGATATGATCTGCTATCTGGCTGAGTCTTTGGAACAAGCAGAACAGCTCCTTTGGGAAGGAAAACTGGCAGTGCTGGTTGACCCTACAGGAGAATCCATTCCCAAGCTGAAGCCCCTGGCTGTGGTGGATGCGATTCTTGCCAAGAAAAACCTGGGTACAAAGCGGAATATAGCACCCATCACCGTAGCGCTTGGCCCCGGCTTCACCGCAGGCGAAGATGTGGATGCGGTCATTGAAACCAAACGAGGCCACAATTTGGGCAGAGTTCTCTGGGAAGGCAGTGCCGCACAAAACACCGGCATCCCCGGTATCATCGGCGGTTACGGAAAGGAACGGGTCATCCACTGTCCCGCAAAAGGCATCCTTCGGAATGTGAAGAAGGTCACCGATACGGTTTCCAAGGGTGAGACCATCGCCGTTGTGGAAACCGAGGATGGCATCGTTCCTGTTGAAGCCACGTTGGACGGTATATTAAGAGGATTGATCCGTGACGGATACCCGGTCCAGGTAGGTTTCAAAATGGCTGACATTGATCCCCGCGCAGACGAGTATCTCAACTGCTTTACCATATCCGACAAAGCCCGATGTATTGCAGGCGGTGTCCTGGAAGCAATCCTGCAGAAAAAAGGGGCGCTGGGCTTATGATCATCGCCATTGTTGGTTCCGGCGGAAAAACTACGCTGTTAAAAAAATTGGCTGAGCAGTATCATGACGAGGGCAAAACGGTGTTTGTTACTACCACAACCCATATGTTCATCGAAGAAGATACGCTGCTGACAGATGATCCCAATGCCATCATTCGTGCTTTACGGGAAAAAGGTTTCGCCATGGCTGGTGTCCCTGATGGTGAAAAAATCAAGGCACTTTCAAAAGAAACCTTTGATGCTGTCTGTCCCTATGCCGATGTGGTGCTGGTGGAGGCGGATGGCTCCAAACGTCTGCCGCTGAAATATCCGAATGCTTCTGAGCCGGTTATCCCGGAAAATACAAATGAGATCCTTGTGGTCTGCGGACTGAACGCCATCGGACAAAAGGCAAAGGATGTCTGCCATCGATTGGAACTGGTGAAATCTTGCCTGGGTATTGAGGACGATACTGTTATCACAGCGTCCCACGTGCAGAAACTGGTCACGGAAGGTTATCTGACCCCCCTCAGAGTAAGATATCCCAAAGCCAAGGTCACATTGATGCCCCGTCACGATGGGACGCTCTGGCAGCGTACCCTTGCGGACCGGATGACGGCGGAGCAGGAACGTTTCTGAACCATATAGCAAAAGATCCCGAACACCGGTTACGTGGTGTTCGGGATCTTGGTATCAGAAGCGTTACTGCTCCACTTTTTCTTCTGCCTTATCCTTAGGCAGCAGGATATTCAGCAGGATCGCAACCATGGCAGCAGGAACAATACCGGAACCGCCGAAGATCAGCTTAACAGCCTGAGGTGCAAAGTTCAGGATACCGGTATTGGCACCCATGCCATAGCCAACGCCCAGCGCAACCGCCACGATGGACAGGTTGCGGCCAGTCAGAGGCTCCTTGGTGATCAGCTGAATGCCGCTGATGACAATGGAAGAGAACATCATGACAGCTGCACCACCCAGAACTGCCTGGGGCATGATGGAAACCAGCGCGCCCAGCTTGGGGCACAGACCGCACAGGATCAGGAAGATGGCACCAGTGGAGATAGCAAAACGGTTGACGACCTTGGTCATGGCAACCAGGCCAACGTTCTGGCTGAAGGAGGTATTGGGCAGAACACCGAACAGTGCTGCGAAGGAAGAACCGATACCGTCACAGATAACACCGCCGGAGAGTTCCTTATCGGTGGCTTCACGGCCCAGACCACCTTCCATAACACCGGAAATGTCACCAACAGTTTCCACAGCGGTAACGATGAACATGATCATAACAGGCAGAATCGCCCGCAGATCGAAGACAGGCTTTACGGGCATGATCTTGGGAATCTCAAACCAGGCGGCGTTTGCAACCTTATCCCAGTTCAGGACCCAGGCCTTGGTGTATTCCACGCCGTCAGCAGTCACACCAGTGGTGGGCAGCACCAGGCCCATCACAAAGGCAGCGGCGTAGCCGCACATAATGCCCAGCAGAATGGAAGAAGAGCTGGTAAATCCCTTTGTGCCGTGCTTGAAGTACAGGATCATAGCCAGCACAAAAATGGCCAGCAGCAGGTTTTCTACGGAACCGAAGTCCTTGGCGGAATTGCCGCCACCGAAGGAGTTGATACCAACGGAGATCAGGCTCAGACCAATGGACATAACCACGGTGCCGGTGACGACCGCAGGAAAGAACTTACGCAGAGGCTTCAGGAAGAAACCCAGAACACCTTCAAACAGACCGCCGATAATGGATGCGCCCATAATGGCACCGTAAGCGATAACACCGCCGCCCATAGTTGCAGCAACAGAGTTGAAAACACCCAGGAAGCCGGAGGAAGTACCCATGACAATGGGAACATTGCCGCCGATGGGGCCAATGGAGAACAACTGGACCAGAGTGACGATACCTGCAACCAGCATTGCGTTCTGAAGCAGATGCAGCTGCAGATCAGCAAACTCACCGCCAGCGATACCGCAGGTGCCGGTGATGATCAGCAAAGGAGTCAGGTTGCCAACAAACATGGCCAGCACGTGCTGCAAGCCCAGAGGAATCGCCTGTTTCAGAGGCATTTTGCCATCCAGCTTAAATGCAGCTTCGGACAGCTGATAGGTTTTCTTCATAAAAAACTCTCTCTTTCTTTTTTATTAACAAAGCCATTGTAACATTGCCGGATACATATGTAAACTCCAAAAAAGAAAATTTTTCACATTAATTCTACAATTTTACTGACATTATGCGAAGAACATGATATAATACGGGTATTCTACTAGGAGGTAACCGCAATGAATTTTTTAGAAGAGAGAATTGTAAAAGACGGTATCGTCAAGCCCGGTAATGTGCTGAAGGTGGACAGCTTCTTGAACCACCAGATGGACATTGCCCTGATGGAGGAGATCGGCCGGGAATTTAAGCGCCGTTTCGGCCACAAGACGATCACCAAGGTCATGACCATTGAGGCATCCGGCATCGGCATTGCCGCTTTTGTGGCAAAGGAATTTGGCGTTCCCATGGTCTTTGCCAAGAAAGCCAAGTCTGTCAATCTGGATGGCGAGATGTTCGTTGCCGAGGTAGAATCCTTCACCCATAAGAATAAGAACCAGGTCATCGTCTCCAAGAAGTTCCTGCACGAAGGCGAACATATCCTGATCATCGATGACTTCCTGGCCAACGGCTGCGCACTGCAGGGCCTGATCTCCATCGCCGAATCCGCTGGTGCCGTCGTGGAGGGCTGCGGCATCGTCATCGAAAAGGGTTTCCAGATCGGTGGTCGCGTGATTCGTAATCTGGGTTACCATGTGGAGTCTCTGGCCATCGTGGATGCTATGGATGCCGAGAATGGCACCATTACCTTCCGCGAGCAGAACTAAAGCATATTTTCCCTTCTCAAAGAACATCTTTTCTGGGGTGGCAGTATGGATAAGCAGACATTTCTAACCGAATACAACATCAGTGAAGAAGACTTGCTGGCAGCTGAAATTTCCTGGGAAGAGCTTGCTTTGATCGAAACAGAGTATCGAAAGTTGGAAGGGACCATGCGTGAGCTTGGCAAGTCCTTTATCGATGAATATCTCTATGACATTGAAAAGGCAGGCATTCATTCTTATCGTTACCGGACAAAGGATGTATGGCATCTTTTGGAAAAAGTGGTCCGTAAGAAAAAGGAAAATCCCGAAAAGTTCGGTCAGCTGGATCATACCAACTTCTATAAGTATGTGACGGATCTGATCGGCATCCGCGTGTTCTTCCTATATCGGGAGGATTGGATTCACTTCCACCGCTATATTACAAGCAGGTTTGAGAATCATCCCAACCAATATATCGATGACCGGCTGGATGACTTTGATAATGATCCGAATCATTACTACATTGCAGAACGTCCCAAAGCGTACAAGCGCACCGGTGATTCCAAGATCTATAACAGCAACGAGATCGACATTATCACCACCGGCATCTACCGTTCTCTGCACTATACCATCAAATACAAGGGGTATTATGTAGAGATCCAGGGCAGAACCCTGTTCGAGGAAGGCTGGAGCGAAGTCGATCACGATATCGTATACAAGGAAGCGGAGGATGATGAGATGCTCCGTGACTACTCCAAGCTTCTGAACCGTCTGTCCGGATTGGCGGACGAAATGAGCTCCTATTTCCGTCGGATGAAGCACGAACGCGAAAGCTGAAGCCTTGCGAAATGCTGAAAGTAATGCATAGATCTTCCACGGACCTATAAATGCAGCATCAAAAATCCCACAGACAATCCTCTTCTTATCGGAGGATCGACTGTGGGATTTTGGTTCTACCCCAACCATTGACATAGACCCTTCTTAAAATGTCATCAAAAATCATTACTTATAACGCAAAAAAGAACTATCATCAAGATACTTTCGTATCCTAATAATAGTTCTTTCTCGGTAAATCACTATAATTTTAATACAAAATTGGAATAGAGATTTTGCGGCGAACCCCCTATAGTGATGAGGGGATTCATTTATGATTTAGGGGGTTCACTTTTTGAACAGGCACCTCTGCAACCATACTCTGCTTTTGTGCAAGAATATACTTTTCCCATCAATCAATATGCTTGATGATCAGAGTCAGCAGCTTTTGGAATTTGTCATGCACCAGAGCTGCGGTTTCAATAACTTCCTGATGATTCAATTTCTGGGGCAAAACACCTGCAGCCATATTGGTAATGCAGGAAATACCGATCACATCCATACCGCAGTGAGCAGCAACGATAGCTTCCGGTACCGTGGACATACCTACAGCATCCGCACCCATCATCCGGAACATCCGAATCTCTGCCGGTGTCTCATAGTTGGGACCGGAGTACATAACATACACGCCCTGACGCAGAGCGATTCCGTTTTCTTCTGCGACCTTCGTGATTTTTGTGCGCAGCTCCTTGGTATATACGTTTGAAAGATCGGGAAAGCGAGGGCCAAATTGATTAAGGTTCTGACCAATCAAAGGGTTGGAGCCGGAATAATTGATGTGGTCAGAAATCAACATCAAATCGCCGGGCGCAAAATTCAAGTTAACACCTCCGCATGCATTGGTCAGAACGATCTGTTTTACGCCCAGCAGAGCCATGACCCGGACCGGAATCGTAATTACCTGCTGAGGATGGCCCTCATAATAGTGGAGTCTTCCCTGAAGCGCAACAACCGTCTTGCCTTGGCAAGAGCCAATGACGAATGCACCTGCATGCCCCTCAACGGTAGGCTGAGGGAAATTGGGGATCTCAGCAAACGGAATAACGACCCGATTTTCGAGACCGTCAGCAAAATCACCCAGACCACTGCCTAAGATTAAACCAATGGACGGTGCCACTGTGATTCGGGCTTTAATGTATTCAGCCGCTTCATTGATAATTTGATTCAGATTCATTTTTTGCCTCCTTAATTTACGATTCCGTTTTTAAGAGAATTCATCTTTCATATGCAAGCATTTGGATTTGTCACGCTTTATTATACTGTAGGACACAACAAAAATCAATAATGCCCGATTACCCACAAATTACACGTTAGCCCATAAATGCCACGATAACTTAGCAACAAAAAGCCGTCTACCAGGGGGATACGCACTAGGACTTGAATTGCCGCTGATTCAGTATTTTACGTCCAGAAATGCGGTTTTTAGTCCATTATGTACGGAAACGTTCGCTATTTCGCAAAAATACCAATGCGTCCATTGCGTATCAACGGCTAAAGGAAAAAACTAGGGGAAACAAAAAGTACAGCAGGTTAAGGGAATTTCGCCGATGTTTCCGGCGATTTTTCTTTTGCGCATCAACAATCAGATTACCAGATCACATTTCTCCGGAATCCCAAATCCATCAAAGTATCGGTTCTCCATGGGAATCCACTCTTCGAAAAAACGTTTATGGAGGAATGTCGGTCTTTGCAGAACCCGTTCCCGCTGCAGTTCCGGTGTAATGGTCAGCAGTATTTTCAAATCATGCACCTTCCCAAAATAGGGATGAAGGCTGTAGGTGCCCTCGATGATGTTCAGCTTCTTAGGGCTGACTGTAACCGGCTCGGTTAATTGGAATGTACTGCAGTCAAAGGGACGGTAAGAAAATGGTTTCCCGGACTTTAGAGGGAGCAGGACTTCTTTGTTAAAACGTTCATAGTCCACATTGCCGCCGATCTCAGCAAACCGCTCCACAGTGCGTTGTTCCGGACGGAGGAAGAAATCATCCATGTGGAAGATATTACAGTCATAGATTTCTGCCAGTTGATTTGCCAGAGTGGTCTTGCCTGCGGTGCAGTTGCCGTCGATTGCCACAATCACCTGGGATTCCAGCGCCAGTAGCCGATCAATCTGCTGCTGTACAAATAAAAAACGATCCATAGATTGCCCTCCTTTTTTCAGTCATTATAACTGCTTCCGGGAAATTACACACCCCCCTATGGGTATTCGGATAAAATGAGAAGAATCTCTGTGGAAATATCCCCCCCGGGGGGTTACGAAAGATCGAAATATACTGTATAGTAAGGACGATAATTTCTGACTTTACAAAAGGGAGAATCCCATGAATCATATTCTGGAACTTCAAAAGAAGAATAAACGAAATAAATTGGTCATTCTCGCAATGCTGATCGGTGTGATAGGCTTCAGCATTGCGTGTTTGTTTGCCGGTTCCTCCAATATGTCCTTTGCGGATGCACTGGATGCGCTGACGGGCAAGGGAACTGCTGCCAATGTCCGCATCATCTGGAAGATCCGTGTACCCCGGGTGCTGGCAGCCGTCATTGCCGGTGCAGGTCTTTCTGTTTCCGGCCTCATTATGCAGACCACCCTGAACAATTCTATGGCATCCCCCTCCACATTGGGCGTTTCCAATGCAGCCGTTTTCGGTGCCAACCTGTCCATCATTGCCTTTGCAGGCGGCTTCCTGTCCACAGGTAATAACCTCAGCAGCTTTGATGTGGGGGCCAATCCTTATGCCACATCCGTGATGGCGTTCCTGTTTTCGACGCTCTCTATTCTGCTGATCCTGGGCCTTTGCACCATCCGGTCTTTCTCTCCCAATGTGGTAGTGCTTTCCGGTATGGCCATCGGCTCCGTCTGGACAGCGGCAACAACCATTCTGCAGTTTTACGCAACAGATGTTGGCCTGTCCGCTGCAGTGATCTGGAATTTCGGTGATCTGGGCCGGGCTACTTACCGTACAGACGGGATCATGGTATTCGTGGTATCCCTGGGCGTATTGTTCTTTAACCTGAATTCCTGGAAATTCAATGCCCTCCTCAGCGGCGAAGCCACGGCCAAAACCATGGGTGTCAACGTAGAGAGTCTGCGATTTACTGCCATGCTGCTCTCTTCCATTATTACCGCAGTCTGCGTATCCTTCCTGGGCATCATCGGTTTTGTGGGTATCATCTGTCCCCATGTGACCAAGAAACTGATGGGGCAGGATCACCGGGTGGTCATTCCGGTGTCCTGCATGAGCGGCAGTCTCCTGCTTCTGTTTGCGGATACCCTGTCCAGAAGCATGGGCAATGGTTCTGCGCTCCCTGTGGGTGCGATTACCTCCTTACTGGGCGCTCCCTTCTTTATTGCCATCATCTTCAGCAGAAAGGAGAACCGCAGATGCTGAACGTAGAAAACCTGACCTTTCGCTACAGCAAGTTCTCCCGGCCTGTGCTGAATGGTGCCAGCCTTCATCTGAAAGCCGGTGAGATCGGCATTCTGCTGGGCAAGAACGGTTCCGGCAAGACTACCCTGTTTAAGAATATTCTTGGTATCAACAAGCCCGGCAGCGGAAAGATTCTCTTCGAAGGGGAAGATCTGCTGAAAATGTCCCGAAAAGAACGGGCAAGGCGGATTGCCTATGTGCCCCAGGATATCCACTTCGGCGCGCTGACCGTGTTTGATTCCATTATGCTGGGACGGATCTCCTATTTCGGACTGAAATCCGGAGACGATGATTTCAAGGCTGTGGAGAAGATTCTGATGGATATGGGTCTTACAGAGTATGCCTTCCGGATGGTGGACGAGCTGTCCGGCGGTGAACGTCAGAAGATTGCTATTGCCCGGGCTATGGCTCAGGAACCCAAGCTGATGGTTTTTGATGAACCTACCGGCAACTTAGACATTGCCAATGAGCAGCTGATCATTGAGGAAGCCAAGAAGCTGGCAAAGCAGAAGAATATTGCCATTCTGTCATCCCTGCATGATCTGAATCAGGCTCTGGCTTTCGGCGATAAGTTCTTCTTCCTGAAAAATGGTGTAGTAACGCATGCCGGCGGACGGGAGATCATTACACCCGAAGTGGTCAAGGACACCTTTGATGTGGATGTCCGAATCCGGGAAATCGACGGCCAGACCGTTGTTTTAAACGGTTTGGGATAAAAAATAAGCTGCAAATATCCCCCCGGGGGGCTTCCGCCTCCCGGGGGATTCCTATATAATGCAGAAAGTAATCCATTCCCATGGAAAAGAAAGGATAGACCCAAATGAAAAGATTTGTTAGTTTGATTCTTGCAATACTGATGCTCCTGTCCCTGTGTGCCTGCGGCAAGCAGAAAGTAACGGAAGTTCAGACCGAAGCCCCTGCAACCACGGCAGCTCCCGAAACCACCGTGGCAGCGCAGAGCGCTGAAGTAACCATCACCGATATGATCGGCCGCGAGGTAACCATTGTGCCCGGCAGCTACAAGAGAGTTGTCTGTATCGGTGCAGGTGCCCTGAGAATGTATTCCTACATTGGCGACGTAGCGCTGTTGGCCGGTGTGGAAGATATTGATAACACCACCCTCTCTGAGCGCCCCATGATGTTCGACAGCGTGGCCCGTCCCTATGTTCTGGCCTACGGTGAAACATTCAATACTCTTCCTTCCTGCGGCGTTGGCGGTCCCATGGCCCAGGCTGCAGAAGCAGAAAAGATCCTGTCCTGCAATCCCGACATCGTGATCTCTGAGTTTGAAGATGTGGAAAAGGAAGATGCCCTCCAGGAACAGCTTGGTGTACCCGTCATCACTCTGAAGGCTGGCGGCAAGGGTGTCTTTGATGATGCCTTTTACGGTTCCATGGAGCTGCTGGGCAAGGTCTTCGGCGAAGAAGAAAAGGCTGAGGCTCTTAACAAATATGTTCAGGATCAGGCTGCTGAAATTACCGCAAGAACGGCTGACATTGCCGACGAGGACAAGCCCTCTGTTTATGTCTGCGGCCTTGGCAACTGGGGCACCACCGACCATCTGATGACTGCTGAAAACTATGTTTCCTTCCAGATCGCAAACGTCAAGAATGTCCTCAGCGGTACCGGTACCCAGGGCATCCAGCCCATCGAGGAGGAGAAGTTCGTTTCCATTGGCGGCAATATGGACATGATCATCATGGACGCTGCGGCAGTCAAGAACATTAAGCCCCTGTACCAGGAAGATCCCACCATGTTTGATACCTGCAAGGCATGGCAGAATGGTGAAGTGTATCTGGAAATGGCCTACAATGCCTACTACACCAACTTCGAGATTGCTCTGATCAACACCTGGTTCATCGCCAAGACGGTGTATCCCGAACAGTTTGCAGACATCGATATGACTGCCAAGACCAATGAGGTTACCCAGATGTTCTATGGCATGGATCTGGCTGACGAAATCTTTGCCTGCCCCTCCAGCTTCGGCGGCTACCAGAGGATCGACACCGCATCTTTCTTTGGCTAAGCATGAATCACACACAAAATTCAGGGCGGGTCATTGAAGTGCCCCGCCCGTTGTGATATACTATGTAAAAAATATCCAGGAGGAAGCCCTATGAACAAACAGGATGTCATCGAATTCTTTGACCGCGCTGCACCCAGCTGGGATGCGGATATGATTAAGAACGATGTGATCATGGAAAAGATTCTGGACAATGCAGAAATTAACGAAGGCCAGGATATTCTGGATGTGGCCTGCGGAACCGGTGTTATGTTCCCCTATTATCTACAGCGCGGTGTGGCTTCCGTCACCGGCATCGATATTTCTCCCGAAATGTCAAAGATCGCTTCCGGAAAGTACGCCGGAGATTCCCGGGTACAGGTGATCTGCGGCGATGTGGAGGCAGTCAAATTTCAGAAGAAGTTTGACCGGATTGTGGTTTACAACGCTTTCCCCCATTTCCCCAAGCCGAAACGTCTGATTAAGATCCTCGCCGGTTTGCTGAAAGAGAATGGACGGCTCACCATTGCCCATGGTCAGAGCCGGGAGGCCATTGACGGTCATCACAAGGGTACAGCAAGCAAGGTTTCCAATGGACTCATGAGTGCGGAAAGCCTGAAGAAGCTGTTTGATCCCCATTTCACCGTAGAGGTTATGATCTCCAACAGCAGGATGTATCAGGTCAGCGGTGTGAAACGGGATCCTCTGGCCCACTCCCATGACGGCGATGTGGAACATACCCATGGCGGTCTGACTCATTCCCATGCCCATGGAGACATGGATCATGAGCATCATCTGGATGAAAATGCAACACCTCTCACCGAACTGCTGGCGATGATGAAGTATCTTGTCAGCCACAACGATGCCCATGCCCAGGAAGTTGCCGATTTGGCCCGGAATCTGCAGGGTGCAGGCAGAATCGATGTTTACGACGAGATCATGGATGCGGTGGCGGATTTTGACATGGTCAACGCCAAACTGGCTGCGGTCCTGGATAAGATGATGATGGATGAATATTAAGTCTATACGTGCCGCACAGTTTTTGTGCGGCACTTTTGTGCAGTATTTCATCCCCCCAGGGGGCTTCCGCATAAAGGCACATCGTGATACAATCATGACAACAAAATCAATGATTTCCAATCCCAATCCTAATCAAGAAGGTGCCGCGTTTCAGGTGAAACGCGGTGTTTTCTTACCGTGTGTGGAAAGGAGTGCTGTATGCAAACACTGGAACAGATTCTGCGGCATCATGCCAGAAAATATCCCCAGATGCAGCCAACCGATGCGGTGAAGCTGATTTACCAGAATGTATTCGGCGGCGGACACCTGATCCGGGATCCCGCTGCCTGTCGCTGTGCATTGCGGCATGAATATGAAGATACTCCCCAGGTTTCCTACACACCCCTGTTGGAGGACATTGGAAACGGTATGGTTCGGGTCATGCTTTCCGCAATCGATGACAGCGGCTACAGCATTGAGCAGCTGGGCTATGACTTTGTGAGAAGCTCCAGAGAACACCAGGGCAGCCTGAATGGTTTTCTGCTGAAGCTGGATATCCTGCGTCGCGTCACCGCTGACGGGGCGTTTGGATTCTCCCTGGAAGAACTGGAAGACTACTTAAAGGAATATCAGAAAGCAGGCTATCCTATGGTGTCTCATAGTGAACAATATCGGAAAGCTTACAGACCCGCCTACCGGATTGTACTGAAACGTGTGCTTCCGGAAGAACTGACCCTGGGTTTCAAACGGCATACCATATATAAAGCGTTGTGAATAGAGAAATAACTTTTCACAGGAAAGAAAACACCGTACCCATTCACCACGTGCGTACGGTACCTTATGTTATTGCTCTGTGATATCATTGCGCCATCGGTTAACGCGCATGACCGATCCCAATTTTCGGAAAGCACCACACTGTTTAGGGAAGCAGTGTGGTGCTTTTCTTTCAGAAATCTGAAGTTTACATCCCCCGGGGGGGCTTCCGTCGGTACAGAAATATCGATATAATATACAAGAAAGTTGCCCCGGCATAGCGGACACTACACCGGGGCGATGCCAACCCAACTCGCAAAAGAAAGGCGGGCATGTTTATTATACATTGACCTGCCAGAAAAAGAAAGGAAAAAGTATATGAACATGAAAAAAATCATCGCCTTGCTGATGGCGCTGGTCATGGCTTTGTCCCTTGCCGCCTGCGGCACAAAGGAGCCGACAGCAACGGAAGTACCCAAGGCTGAGGCACAGGCAACAGAAGCTGCGGCTTCCGCAGAAGAGAAGGAATCTGTCCTGGTCTACGGTTCCGGCGACTACGATTCCATCAACCCCATTATGAACGAGCACTGTGAGATCAAGCATCTGCTGTTCGACTCTCTGGTAAAGCTGGACAAGAACGGTGAGCCCGTAGCCAGCCTGGCTGAAAGCTGGACTTATGACGATGCCACCCTTACCTACACTTTTAAGCTCCGCAGCGATGTCAAGTGGCACGATGGCGAGGCTTTCACCGCCGACGATGTCAAGTTCACCATCGAAGCCATCATGAATCCCGATAACGGCTCCGAGAACTACCCCAACTACATTGAAATTTCCCAGATCAATGTTGTCTCCGATATCGAGATCGCATTTGTTCTGTCCGAGCCCAACTACGCATTCCTGGACTACATGACCATGTCCATCCTGCCCGAGCATCTGCTTCGGGGCGAAGATATGTGGGGCTCCGATTATTTCAAGAACCCCATTGGTACCGGCCCCTACAAGCTGGCTGAGTGGGATGTCGGCCAGGCTATCACCATGGTGAAGAATGCCGACTATTTTGCAGGCGCAGCCAAGATCGACACCATCATCTTCAAGATTGTCACTGATGACAATGCCAAGGCACTGCAGCTGAAGGAAGGGGCTCTGGATCTTGCACAGGTCACCCCCAAGGATGCACAGCTGTTCCAGAATGATGCCAATCTGACCGTTTATGATATGTCCACTGCTGACTACCGTGGTATCCTCTACAACTTCTGGAATCCCTACTGGCAGGAAAACGGCGATCTGATTCCCGCTATCAGCTACTGCATCGACCGTCAGGCCATCGTTGATGCTGTCCTGCTGGGCGAAGGCTTCGTGGCTTACAGCCCCATTCAGCTGAACGAGTACAACTACGACGGCGTGGAGAAGTACGACTTTGATCTTGCCAAGGCTGAGGCCGCCTTCCTGGCTGCCGGCTGTGAAAAGGATGCAGAGGGCTTCTGGTGCCGTAACGGCGAGCGTATTTCCTTCACCATCAACGCTACCCCCGGCGATCAGGTCCGTATCGATATGGCTCAGATCGCAGTCCAGCAGCTGCAGCAGGCTGGGCTGGATGTTAAGGCCAATGTTCCTGCAAATGGCATTGACTGGGGCGGTCAGGAGTGCTGCATCATCGGCTGGGGCTCTCCCTACGATGCTGACGACCACACTTACAAGGTATTCTCCACCGATGCAGGCGCTAACTACTCTGGTTATTCCAATGCTGAGGTTGACCAGTGGCTGAAGAAGGCCCGTCAGACCGACGATCCCGCAGAGCGCGCCGAGTGCTACAAGCAGTTCCAGATTGCTATGGCGAAGGCTCCCGCCTACACCTTCTTTGCTTACATTGATGCTATGTTCATTGCGGACCATGCCATCAAGGGCATCGATGCCAATACCGTTCTGGGTCACCACGGCGTGGGCATTTTCTGGAATGTCACCGAGTGGACCATAGAGTAATATACTAGACGCACCATATAAGGGGCTGGTTTCCAGCCCCTTATTGCACCTTTACTTGTCATTGCGAACCACTGTGCCCGCAGGCGCGTACAAGCGAGCAACCGCCAAAGGCGGCTCTTAGCGAGTCGTAGTCCGCAGACTGGTGTGGCAATCTCCGAGATTACTACACCATTGTACGGATTGATAATTAAAGTTTTATTATAGATAGGAAAGAAGCCTATGGAAGAATTGCTGAAAATTGAAAATTTGTCCGTGGGAAT
>JAXJVC010000364.1:0-2157 GCA_036308745.1 Oscillospiraceae bacterium
CTACGGTATGGACGGTTACCGCTACGAGGACGGCGGCAACATGGTTGGCTTCAAGCGAGAAGTCGCCACCGCTTACCCTGCTATGATCCGGGACGAACTGGCTTCCCGCTTTGGCGCGGATAATGTTGACCTGGAGCAGCTGGCGATCAGCGGCTTCCGTATGGATGAACTGCATTGCCTGCTGGATGAAGAATTTGTTGGTGACGACTATCACTACAAGTATTTCAACAGCTGGTTTGATAATCTGGTCGCCAAGTGGAAAAAGTACGAATCCGATGATTATTATTCCAAATACACTGATGGGCAGGACACCCGTGAGGTTTTACGTACCGAGTACACCAACGCCATAAAAAATGCCGATCTGATCACCATCGATCTGGGTACCAACAACTTTGGTACCTTTATGACTAACCGAATCCAGGTGATTCTGGGCATTGGCGGTATGGAAGTTGATATGGACTTCACTCAGTTCATGGATGCAAACACCTATCAGTCTATGGATGCCGTTTTGGGACAGATGGTTGCACAGCTGGTGGGCGGCACCGACTCCGATGCCTACCCTCTGGCAAAAACCCTCGCCGATACCCTGCTGTATGGCTATCTGGGCTTCACCACCCATTTTGATGCTTCTCTGGAGAAGATTTACGAATTGAATCCCAATGCGCAGGTCGTGGTTATCGATGTGTACAACATGATGTCCGGTGTAGCCATGACGGGTGAAACCTTTGGTGATAGCATCGATCTTGGTCAGCTTTACGGCATTTTCGTGGACATGGCTAACCTGTACACCCGAGAGCTCTCTCCCTATGCCGCAAAGGTAACCCATGCCTCTCTGGACACTGATCCGGAGTTGTTCTTTGATTACTATGCAGACTACCCCGATGATACTTACCCCGAAAATCAGTATCTGCATCCCACCGCTGAGCGACTGATGAATGAGTTCGTCATGGAAGCAATGGGCTACGATCCTGATGAGCCCGAGGAGCGGGAGCAGTTCCAGAAGGAAATCAAGGATGCCATTGATACCCTTGACAGCTATGTAAACAACCTGCAGGCAACTGTCAAGGAAAATGTGATCGATGCTGAGGTCGTACCCGGCATTAAGGATGGCGTGCAGACAGCCGTAGACGGCGTAGATGCTTCTATTGAAGGTGTTGAGCTGGTGCACAAGGCTGTTGATGGCATTGCCTTGGTAAACGAGGCCGTTGATGCAGTTGCGCTTGCCGACCGTATCGTTACCGATATCATCGTTGGCACTGTCCTGAAAAAAACAATGGGTATGAACCCCTCCAGGTTTAAGGACGTGATCATCAGCACCGCAGTAGAAACTCTGGCAGATCCCGAATATGACTATCTGGCAGAATACGGTACCGATGAAGAGCTGGCAAACCTGGTCTACGAGATTTCTGTACTTTATTACGAGACAGAAGAGAAAAACGGAGAGGCCGAAGCTCGTAAGGTATCTATCATCGCAATTCTGGAGTTTGTTTTAAAGTCTGAGGAACAGGCCACTCTCGCATACACCGTAGCCGGAGCATACAACACCGAACTTGCGTCCTCCGGCAGCGAAAAAAACGCAATGATTGCCGCACTGGCCAGCCAGTTGGACGGTGACACCGAGCTGGCAGCCCAGGCCTATGAAGTTGCGGGCATCTATAGTGCAAAGCTCACAGAGACTGGCAGCAAAGAATCCGCCATGCTGGCAGCTCTGACCAGCCAGGTTGGTGAAGAAAAGGCTCAGCAGGCCATGCAGGTCTACGCCTTCTACACCCAAAATGGCGGCGGCACTGACGATGACACTACAAACTCCGCGGCACGGGATGCCACCATCGTCACCATGATCAACACCCAGTATAGCCAAGAAGGCCTTGCTGAAGCCATGTATGCCGTCTACTGCGGCAAGGCCACTGCCGAACAGGAGCAGCTTGCCTATATCGCCGCCATGGTTTCTGCCGGCATCGATCAGACTGTTGCTACTGCCATTTACACCTGCTACGCAACCGATCTGGACGGGCAGTACAACACTGAAAGCGTAAAGACCACCATGATCTTCCTGATGATGAAGGCCATGAACATGGAGCAGGGAACCGCCGAAGAGAACTACAGCAGCTACCTGACCTACAAAAACCTGCCCACCACCCTTTCCAAGATCGCAAA
>JAXJVC010000365.1:0-3149 GCA_036308745.1 Oscillospiraceae bacterium
GGCGAGCTGTGCTGGGGCGCCGGCACCGATACCGATATTACCCGGGCAGGCGTCAACGCCCTGCTCAGTGCCTATAACAATATGATCCGCGAATAAGGAGGAAACCACCATGGGCATGACAATGACACAGAAGATCCTGGCCGCCCATGCCGGGCTGGAATCGGTAAACGCCGGCCAGCTCATCAAGGCAAACCTGGACATCGTCCTGGGAAATGACATCACCACCCCTGTGGCCGTCAATGAATTTAAGAAAGCCGGCTTCGACAGTGTGTTTGATAAGGATAAGATTGCCATCGTTCTGGACCACTTCGTCCCCAACAAGGACATCAAGGCCGCAGAGCAGTCTAAGCAGTGCCGGGAATTTGCCTGCACCCACTGCGTCAGCCACTTCTATGACGTAGGCAAAATGGGCATCGAGCATGCCCTGCTGCCGGAGCAGGGCGTGGTCACCGCAGGCAACTGCATCATCGGCGCCGACAGCCACACCTGCACCTACGGCGCTCTGGGCGCTTTCTCCACCGGTGTTGGCTCCACCGACATGGCCGCAGGCATGGCCACCGGTACCGCCTGGTTCAAGGTTCCCTCCGCCATCCGTTTTGAGCTGACCGGCGCTCTGGCTCCCAACTGCAGCGGCAAGGACGTGATTCTCACCATTATCGGCATGATCGGTGTGGATGGCGCGCTGTACAAGAGCATGGAATTCACCGGTCCCGGCGTGGCATCCCTGACCATGGACGACCGTCTGTGCATCTGCAACATGGCCATTGAAGCCGGTGCCAAAAACGGCATCTTCCCCGTAGATGAGACCACCGCAGCCTATATGGACGGCCGCTGTGAGCGAAAGCCCGTTATCTACACCGCCGACCCCGACGCGGAATACGAAAAGGTCATCGAAATTGACCTCTCCAAAATCGTTCCCACCGTAGCCTGCCCCCACCTGCCGGAAAACACCCATCCCGCATCCGAGCTTGGCAGCATCAAGATCGACCAGGTGGTCATCGGAAGCTGCACCAACGGCCGGATGGAGGACATGGAAGCCGCCTACGAAACCCTCAAGGGTAACACCGTAGCCCCCGGCGTCCGCTGCATCATCATTCCCGCCACCATGCAGATCTACCGGGAATGCGTAGAGCGGGGCTACATCACTGCCTTTATCGATGCCGGTGCCGTGGTCTCCACCCCCACCTGCGGCCCCTGCCTGGGCGGCTATATGGGCATCCTGGCAGCAGGTGAGCGCTGCATCGCCACTACCAACCGGAACTTTGTCGGCCGCATGGGCCACGTGGACAGTGAGGTCTACCTCGCCAGCCCTGCCACTGCCGCCGCCAGCGCCCTCACCGGCTATATCACCGCCCCCAAGGAGGTTTGAGCTATGAAGACCCAGGGAACTGTTTTCAAATATCCCGACAACGTGGATACCGATGTCATCATCCCCGCCCGCTACTTAAATACCTCCGATGCCAAAGAGCTGGCAAAGCACTGCATGGAGGATATTGATACCGAATTTGTCACCAAAGTCACCCCCGGTGACGTGATGGTGGCAGGCTGGAACTTCGGCTGCGGCTCCTCCCGGGAGCACGCCCCTCTGGTCATCAAGACCTGCGGCACCGGCTGTGTCATTGCCAAGTCCTTCGCCCGAATCTTCTACCGCAATGCCATCAACATTGGCCTGCCCATTCTGGAATGTGAGGAAGCTGCCGAGGCCATCGCCGCCGGCGACCAGGTCAGCGTAGACTTCGACACCGGCGTGATCTCCGACCTGACCACCGGCCAGCAGTGGCAGGCAGAGCCCTTCCCTCCCTTTATCCAGAACATCATCCAAAAGGGCGGCCTGCTGGCATCTCTGAAGGGGGGCTAACCCTATGCATAAGAGCATTGCCGTCATCCGGGGCGACGGAATCGGCCCGGAAATTGTGGAACAGGCATTAAAAGTGCTTGACAAAATCGCAAAAATATACGACCATACATTTACCTACACCGATGTGGACATGGGCGGCTGCGCCATCGATAAATACGGCGATCCCCTGCCCCGGGAAATGCTGCAAAAATGCATCGATTCCGACTCTGTCCTCTTAGGTGCTGTGGGCGGCCCCAAGTGGAACGACGTTCCCGGCCCCATGCGGCCTGAGAAGGGCCTGCTCCGCTTGCGGGCGGGTATGGGTGTCTACAGCAACAACCGCCCTGCCAAAATCTGGCCCCAGCTTGCCTCCGCCTCTCCCCTGAAGGAGTCCATCGTCGCCAAGGGCATCGATTTCATTATTGTCCGTGAGCTGATCGGCGGCATCTACTTCGGCAAGCATGAGACCGTGGAAGAAAGCGGAGAAAAGACTGCCATTGACGAGCTTCGCTACTCCGAAAGCGAGATCCGCCGCATCGGCCGCATCGGCTTTGAAACCGCCCGAAAGCGGAACAAGAAGCTGTGCAGCGTGGAAAAAAGCAACGTTCTGGATTCCTCCCGTCTGTGGAAAAAGGTCATGCACGAGTTAGCGGAAGAGTATCCCGATGTGACGCTTTCCGATATGCTGGTGGACAACTGCGCCATGCAGATTGTAAAGGACCCCAGCCAGTTTGATGTGGTGGTGACGGAGAATATGTTCGGCGACATTCTCTCCGACGAAGCCTCCATGATCACCGGTTCCATCGGCATGATCCCCTCCTCCAGCCTGGGTGAAACCACCTGCGGCCTGTACGAGCCGATTCACGGCTCCGCCCCGGACATTGCGGGAAAGGACATCGCCAACCCCATCGGCACCATCCTGGCTGCCGCCATGATGCTGCGCTACTCCTTCGATATGCCGGAGGAAGCCGACTGCATCGAAAACGCCGTATCCGCCGTCCTGGATGGCGGTTACCGTACCGGCGACATCCTCTCCGACCACAGCACCGGCTGCACCAAGGTCGGCTGCTCCGAGATGGGACGTCTGATCCTCGAAAACATGAAGAAAGGATGATGATATGCAACTATCCGGTTCCGATATCCTCGTTCGCACCCTGATCGAACAGGGCGTGGATGTGGTCTTTGGCTATCCTGGCGGACAGGTCATCAACATCTACGACTCTCTTTACAAATACCAGGACGAACTAAAGCACGTCCTGACTGCCCATGAGCAGGGCGCTTCCCATGCCGCTGACGGCTATGCCCGTGCCAC
>JAXJVC010000366.1:0-7426 GCA_036308745.1 Oscillospiraceae bacterium
CTTCCGTCGAGATCGAGCCTTATGCTGAGGAGAAGGTGGATTTTGATACCTTCTGCAAGAGCGATTTCCGGGCTGTGAAGGTCAAGGACTGCAAGAATGTGAAGAAGAGCGACAAGTTGCTGCAGTTTACCCTGGATGACGGCACCGGCACTGACCGGCAGATCCTTTCCGGCATTGCCAAGTTCTACAAGCCTGAGGACCTGATGGGCAAGACCCTGGTGGCCATCACTAACCTGCCTCCCCGGAAGATGATGGGCCGGGAAAGCTGCGGTATGCTGCTCAGCGCGGTGCATACCGTAAACGGTGAGGAGAAGCTGAATCTGATCATGATCGATGACGCTATCCCTGCCGGCGCAAAGCTGTGCTAATTGATGAATAACGGAACCGCCCTGCGAGGGAAATCTCGCAGGGCGGTTTTTTGCGCGGGGGAGGCAAGGAGCGTATGGAAGGCGGAATTTTACAGAAAAGGAAAATTAGGGGTTGACAAATGGCGTTGGATGTTGTATGGTTAGTTACACAAGTAATGAACCACACAACCAAAGAACGGAAGGAGCGGTGACATGCAGCAGAAGCTGACTGATGAAAAGTCCATTTACTTGCAGATCAGCCAAATGATCGAGACGGATATCCTGCGGGGAATCCTGCTGGAAGAAGAGCGGGTGCCCAGCACCAATGAGCTTGCGAAGCTCTACACCATCAATCCTGCCACGGCGGCCAAGGGCGTGAACATCCTGGTAGACGAGGGGATCCTTTACAAAAAGCGAGGGATCGGAATGTTTGTGTCCGCAGGTGCTGCGGGAAAGATCCGGGAGCGGAGAAAGCAGGCATTCTACCACGTTCGGCTGAAGGAACTGATGCTGGAAGCCAAGAGCCTGGGAGTAACACGGGAAGAATTGATCCATGAGATTCAGAAAGAGGAGTATTGAGAAAATGAGCAATATGAAATGTGAAAGCTTGTCCAAGAGCTATGGAAAGAATGTTGTTTTGACAGATATGGACCTGACCCTGGAGAGCGGTAAGATCTACGGCCTCATCGGTAGAAACGGCACAGGCAAGACCACCATGCTCTCCATCATGTCCAACCAGAATCCTGCCACCGGCGGTAAGGTGACCCTGGATGGGGAGAACATCTGGGAGAACCGGAAGGCGCTGGACCGGATCTGCTTCTCCAGGGAGTTGAACATCACCCCGGAAAACGGCCTGTCCGCTTACACGGTAAAGATGTATCTGGACACTGCCGCGGCATATTTCGCCCACTGGGACAAGGAGATGGCGGCAAATCTGGTGAAGGAATTCGGACTGAAGCCCAAGACCAAGCTGGGCAAGCTGAGCAAGGGCATGCTGTCCATGGTGACCATCATCGTGGCAATGGCAAGCAAGGCGGAATTTACCTTCCTGGATGAGCCGGTGGCCGGTCTGGACGTGGTGGCCAGAGAGCAGTTCTACAAGCTGCTGCTGGAGGAATACACCGAGACCGGACGGACCTTTGTGATCTCTACCCACATCATTGAGGAAGCTGCCGACGTGATGGAGGAGGTCATCATCCTGAACCAGGGCAAGATCGTGCTGAAGGAGAACACCCAGGAGCTGGTGAACCGGGCCCGGTATGTGACCGGCCTGAATGAGGAAGTGGACCGGGCTACCGCCGGACTGGAGTGCCACCATCCGGAAAACATGGGCCGGAGCAAGGGCGTGACCGTGCTGCTGAAGGAGGATCAGGAAATCGACCGGAGCCTGGATGTGACGGTGCAGCCCCTGAGCCTGCAGAAAATCTTCGTGGCGCTGTGCGGAGAGGAGGCCCGCTGATGAGACTGGGGTATTGGATCAGGCAGAGCCTGAAGATGACCATGATCATTCTGGCCGGTTCTGCGGCGTATACCGTGATGATGGCGGTGCAGGGTACTGTGGATGGCATCATGGAAGCACTGGAAATGGGCGGTATGTTTTTGATGATGTTCGGCGCTATGATCAGCACGGTGCTGAATACCACGGTGTATCAACTGCACATTCCTCTGACACTGAGCTTCGGGTCTACCCGGAAGGAGGCCTTTGCGGGCATCCAGCTCTACCGGCTGATCAACGGCCTGATCGTTGTGCTGGGTGGCTGCGGACTGTATGGATTTACAGGAGCATTGGGAGATGAGGGACTCATGCCTGCCTGGTGCTTTGGCGTGCTGGGCCTGGGAGGATACCTACTGATGGGCGCTTTTGGCATCCTGATGGGTATCCTGTCTAACAAGCTGGGTAAGGTCGCGCTGGGTGTGATGTCTGCCGTTGTGTCTTTGCTGGGTATGGTAGCCATCGGTGGAGCGGTGCTGGGACTGGAGCTGGGATTTGGCTTGGAGCGTTGGATGGTATGGATCGTGTTGGCCCTGGGGGCTGTGGTCTACGGGCTGATGCTGATCCCGGAGGTGCGGACGCTGAAGAAGTTCTGTGTCCGGTAAGAAGGAGATACTATGATTCAAGAGATCGTTCGGGATATGAAATTACATAAAAAGGACATCATGCTGCTTTGGCTGATGATTCTCCTTGGCTTTGCGGTGGGGTTTGGCATGCTGTATCTGATCATGCTGCTGGATGAAACCACCACAGACTGGGCTCCGCTGGGTACGCTGATGGCCTTGGTTTTCGCGACTGGAATTATGCTGTTCACGGGTGTGCTGGGATACCGGCAGGAGTTTGCGGTGGCACTGTCCATGGGCCGGAGAAGAAAGGACTTTATGGCGGCCTATGCCCTGCGGAAGACGGTATGGGCGCTGGCGGCCTACGGGATCGTGCTGGCACTGTATCAGGTGGAGAAGGTCCTGGCGGGGCTGATGTTTGGGGGAAAGCCCCTGACGGAAGACATCAGCATGGGTTTCCTGCTGGAGTGGCAGTTCCTGGTGCTTTGGGTACTGGTACTGGTGCTGGTGTGTATGTTCCTGGGTGCCTTGTACAGCCACTTTGGAAAGCCCTTTGGCGTGGTGCTTTACTTTTTGTGGCTTGGCGGCTGCATTATGCTGCCGAATCTGGTGGATGAAGCCACCTGGCTGGGTGCGGCCTTCGGCTGGTTTGGGGCACTGCCCGGGCTGGTGCAGGCCGGGATCGGCGTGGCTGCGGCTGGGGCTATGGCCGTGACGGTGGTCGTGCTGGGCCGGAAGCAGATGGTTCGGTGAGGGGGAAAATGATATGGATAAGAAGAAACGGAACGAGCTGATTACGGCAATCCTATACCTTCTTGCTGCGGTTATTTGGTGTATTAACCTGTATTATGATTTCCGTTACGATACTTCCGATGTGGTGGGAATCATACTGCATATCGTTGTTACAGTTTGCTTTGGCATCTGTGCCGTTACGCATATTAGTGGATATCTGAAATGCAGAAAAGCGGAGCAGTGAGGTTTGGCAGGGTAAAAAGCGGTTTTTTCTAAATCAGGGAAATAGACCAATATACCCAGAATAATGTATAAGGAGGCTATACTATGAACAAAGAGAATAAAAAGAAAAAAGAACCGTGGAGAATTGTTGTTGGTATTCTCGCTATTGCATTTATAGTGTATATGTGGGTTGAAAAAGATATTATGGCTATTTATTCCACAATGCCAAAGGAACAGGTTGTTCCCCTTATTGCCACTACGGCTGCGGTTTCTCTGATAAAAGTTGCTGCCATCGCAGGTGGAATTTTACTAATGAAATGGATTATCGCCAAAGTAAAAAACAAGTAAGCATATTCCGATATGTCGGACAAAAGCAGGGTTTTCGGACCCTGCTTTTTCTCGTGGATGGGGTGGTGGATGCCCTCTCCGTCAGCCCTGCGGGCTGCCACCTCCCCCGGAGGGGGAGGCAAGGGGCGGGTAGATGTGGGCATGGACCCCTACGGGTGTGGGAGTTGGGGAGATGGTTCCGGGAGATTGCCACGTCGCTTCGCTCCTCGCAATGACAGGAGAATGGGGCGAGCGGGTCGATGTGGGCATCGACCCCTACGGGGCGTATGGAAGTCGGCGGGAGGGCGGTGCGTCGCGCAGCGAATCAAAATATTGATGATTGCCGGGGGCAATCATACAATAATGCAATAAGACCCTCCCCTACGGTGGGGAATGGGAGTGAATAGAGAAAAGCCGGGGGCGGATGATTCCGCTCCCGGTCTTTCTTGTGTTATTCCAGCTCGAAGACGCCGGTATAGAGTTTGTAATAGGTGCCTTTTTCGGCGATCAGGTCATCGTGGGTGCCGCGTTCGATGATGCGGCCCTGGTCCAGGACCATGATGCAGTCGGAGTTCATAATGGTGGACAGCCGGTGGGCGATGACGAAGACCGTACGGCCCTTCATCAGGGCATCCATACCATCCTGCACCAGCTTTTCGGTACGGGTATCAATGGAAGAGGTGGCTTCGTCCAGGATCATTACCGGGGGATCGGCCACCGCAGCCCGGGCGATGGCGATGAGCTGGCGCTGGCCCTGGGACAGGCTGGCACCGTTGTTTGTCAGCTCGGTGTCATAGCCCTGGGGCAGGCGAGTGATAAAGTCATGGGCGTTTGCCAGCTTGGCGGCGCTGATGCATTCTTCATCGGTGGCATCCAGCTTGCCGTAGCGGATATTGTCCATGACGGTGCCGGTGAAGAGGTTGGTTTCCTGGAGGACAACACCCAGGGAGCGACGCAGGTCGGCTTTGCAGATCTTGTTGATATTGATGTTGTCGTAGCGGATCTTGCCGTCGTCAATGTCATAGAACCGGTTGATCAGGTTGGTGATGGTGGTTTTGCCGGCGCCGGTGGCACCCACGAAGGCGATCTTCTGGCCGGGACGGGCGTAGAGGGTCACATCGTGGAGGACGGTCTTTTCGGGGACATAGCCGAAGTCCACGTTGAACATGGTGATATCGCCCTTCAGCTCGGTATAGGTGGTGGTGTCGTCTGCCTTGTGGTAGTGCTTCCAGGCCCAGTGACCGGTACGATGGGGCGTCTCGGTGATGTTGCCCTTTTCGTCGATCTCGGCATTGACCAGGTGGACGTAGCCCGCATCAAATTCCGGCTCCTCGTCCATCAGCTCGAAGACACGCTCGGCACCTGCCAGGGCCATGATGATGGAATTTAACAGGTTGGAGATCTGGTTAATGGGCTGGTTGAAGTTCCGGGACAGGGTCATAAAGGTCATCAGACTGCCCAGGGACAGGAGGGTGGAGTCAGACTTCACCACGATGATGCCACCGACGATGGCGAGGATGGCGTACTGGACATAGCCCAGGTTGTTATTGATGGGGCCCATCATGTTGGAGAACTTGCCCGCGGAGAAGGCGTTTTCCTGGAGGGTAGTGTTCAGCTTGTCGAACTCCTCCTTACAGACATCTTCGTGATTGAAGACCTTGACCACCTTCTGGCCGGAGATCATTTCCTCGATATAGCCGTTGACGGCACCCAGGGATTTCTGCTGGCCGATGAAATATTTGCCGGCCTTGCCTGCCAGGTACTTGGTGATAAAGACCACGCCCACAACGGTGATCATGGTGACAATGGTCAAAATCCAGGACTCGGTGAGCATTGCCAGGAACACGGCCACCAAGGTGACTACGCTGGACACGGCCTGGGGCAGAGACTGGGAGATCATCTGACGCAGGGTGTCGATGTCGCTGGTGTAGCGGGACATGATGTTGCCTGCGGTGTTGCTGTCGAAATAGCGCAGGGGCAGGGTCTGCATCTTGGCGAACATCTGGTCACGGATGGTCTTCTGGGTGCCCTGGGTGACGCCAACCATCAGGTAGCTCTGGAAGAAGCTGGCGGCCATGCCTGCCACAAAGACACAGGCAACTTTCAGGATGAACTGGATCAGAGGAGTGAAGTCCGTGGAGGAGGTCGCCACCATGGGGAGGATGAAGTCATCCACCAGGCGGCCCAGGGCTTTGGAGCCGGTGATGGAAGCAAAGGCGGTGACAAGGATGCACACCAGGACAATGAGAAGAACGGGGATGTGGTGCTTCAGGTAACTCAGGAGCCGCAGAAGGGTTTTCTTGGGATCCTTTGCCATGCGGCCATCGCCGCGCATTTTCACAGGAGGCATTATTCAAGCCCTCCTTTCTGCTGGGAATGGTAGACCTCCTGATAGATGGGGGAGGTCTGCATCAGTTCATCGTGGGTGCCCACGGCGGAGATCATGCCGTTATCCAGGATTACGATCATGTCCGCATCCTGAACGGAGGTCACACGCTGGGCGATGATCAGCTTGGTGGTGCCGGGGATCTCCTCACGGAAGGCTTTCCGGATGGAAGCGTCGGTGGCGGTATCTACGGCGGAGGTGGAGTCGTCCAGAATCAGGATCCGGGGCTTTTTCAGCAGAGCCCGGGCGATGCAAAGACGCTGCTTCTGTCCGCCGGAGACGTTGGTGCCGCCCTGCTCGATGTGGTGGTCGTAGCCCTCGGGGAAGGCCATGATGAAATCGTGCGCAGGCCTGCTTACAGGCACGGATCAGGTCTTCGTCGGTGGCGTTGGGGTTGCCCCAGCGCAGGTTCTCCCGGATGGTGCCGGAGAAGAGGACGTTTTTCTGGAGGACCATGGCTACATTGTCCCGGAGGACTTCCAGGTCGTAATTCCGAACATCGATTCCGCCCACCTTCAGGGTGCCTTCACTGACATCGTAAAGCCGGGGGATCAGCTGGACCAGGGTGGATTTGCTGGAGCCGGTACTGCCCAGGATGCCCACTGTGGCACCGGAGGGGATATGGAGGGAGACTTCCTTCAGCGCCCGGTGCTGAGCAGTGGCGGAGTAGCGGAAGGAGACATTTTCGAAGTCGATGGAGCCGTCGGGAACTTCGGTGACGGCGTTTTCGGGGGAGACCAGGTCCGGTTCTTCGCTCAGCAGCTCGTAGCAGCGGCGCATGGGGGTGCGGGACATGGTCATCATGACGAAGACCACGGAGAGCATCATCAGGCCGGAGAGGATCTGGGTGGTGTAGGTGAACATGGAACTGAGCTCACCGGTGGTCAGACCATTCAAGGGGTTGTTGCCGGAGGCCACCACCATTTTGGCTCCCAGGAAGGAGATTGTGAGCATGCAGACGTAGACACAGCCCTGCATGATGGGACTGTTCAGAGCCAGGACCTTTTCAGCGCGGGAGAAATTCCGGGCCAGTTCTGCGGAGACATCGGTGAATTTTTCCACTTCCTCCTCCTCACGGACGAAAGATTTCACTACCCGGATGCCGTGGATGTTTTCCTGGACGGTGTTGTTCATCTTATCCATCAGCTTGAAGCCCCGGTCAAAAATCTTGAATACCGAGGGGACCAGGCAAACAAGCGCGATGGCCAGCACCGGGATAACGGCGGCATAGACACCGGTAAGCTCCGGGCTGATCCGCAGGGCGGAGATCATGGCCAGGATCAGCATCATGGGACAGCGGATGGCCATACGAATCATCATCTGGAAGGTCATCTGCAGATTGGCCACGTCGCTGGTC
>JAXJVC010000367.1:0-3052 GCA_036308745.1 Oscillospiraceae bacterium
CCATTCCGGACCGGCCGCTGCCGGCTTGATTCAATCACTCACAGATGCAGGAGCCATCCCGCACCTGAGATAAAAACCCTTTTCTTCTCCTTTACAGATGCGGAATCCGTCCCGCATCCTCCATGTGATCAGTGCAGGAACAGAGACAGGATGAAGATCTCGATCATAGCAGAGATACCCAGGATCAAAGTGTTCATGGTCTGTGTCTTATAACCCTGATCCGGAGTCATGGCACCGAAGTTGGTGACGACCCAGAAGAAGGAGTCGTTGGCATGGGAGACTGTCATAGCGCCTGCGCCGATGGCCATGCAGGCCAGGCAGGTGCGGACAGGGCTGTCAAGTCCAAGGAGAGGCAGCAGGGGCGCCACGATACCGGCCGTGGTTGTAAGGGCGACGGTGGAGGAACCCTGTGCGGACTTGAGGATCGCCGACAGAACAAAGGGGAAGAAAATTCCCATCGCCTCAAGGACTGTGGCATGCTCTGTGATGTAGTTGACCATATCGGAGCTTGCGATGACCTTGCCCAGAACGCCGCCGGCTGCGGTGACGAACAGGATGGGGCCGACTGTCTTCAGAGTATCATTGGTCAGGTTGTAGAACTCTCCCATCTTGCCGGCATTCCTGAGCTGGATGACCGCGAAGATGGTACCGACTGCCAGAGCGATGATGGGTGTGCCCAGGAAGGTGAGGATATTCTTGGCCGGGCCTGTCATGCCCGCCATAGCGGCGATGGAGGAAAGGGCCATCAGGATGATGGGAACGATAATGGGAGCCATGGAGTCCCAGCCGCCGGGAAGCTTGCCGTATTCCGCGACCAGCTCCTCATAGGTCTTGGTGACTTCACCGGCATCCGCCTCGTCTGCCGCGCGGACTTTTTTGCCGATATAGTTGGCATAGAAATAGCCTGCGATCAGCGGGAAGATGGAGCAGATCACACCGAATCCCATGACCATGAGAAGGTTATTGCCCACGCCCAGTGTATTGGCTGCAGCGATGGGGCCGGGCGTCGGCGGGATAAATACGTGTGAAAGATACAGACCTGTGCCCAGACCTACGGACATGGCAACAGAGGACTCGCCGGTACGGCTGACCAGGGCCTTGCGGATCGGGTTCAGGATAACGAAGCCGGAGTCACAGAAGACAGGAATGGAAACGACCCAGCCCATCAGCTCCAGTGCCAGGACAGGATGGTTTTTCCCGACCAGGTTGATAACCATGTCGGCCAGCTTGAGGGCAGCGCCTGTCACTTCCAGAACGGAGCCGATCAGTGCGCCCAGGATAATGACGATACCGATGCTGGAGAATGTCCCCGAGAATCCGGCGCCGATGACCGATGCAATACCCGAGACAGTAGTGCCGTCCTCCAGGGTAGTATCCACGATGGGGATACCTGCCACAAGACCCAGAATCAGGGAAATTCCCATGATCGAAATAAATGGATGGATCTTGAACTTGGAGATTGCAATGATCATCAAAACAACAGCTACAACAAATGCGATAATAAGCGGAAAACCAGTCATAGAAAAACCCCCTTCATTAAACAGACTTTCCAAAAACCAATAAGTTGCCGTCTGCGGAACTGCTCCCCAATTGACAGCCCCGTATCCATCGCTGTTCATTATACCATAAATATCCTGTTATATTTAACAAAATGCCTGTTTGCAAAAAAACGTTCATGCAAAAACGGCAAAACAAAAAGCATCTGCTTACATAGCGGAAAATGTCCCTGGGTGCTATACTGACAGTAACAACCTATAACACCTATGAATTTTCAGGCTGTGTATATTGACAACAGTGAAGGCGACAGAAAGCAGATACAGGAAAATAGAATCAGATGGGCTTTCTCACTTTACAATGTCCTGAAACATAGATCATTTTTGGAAAGGAGATTGACAATGGGGCTTTTTGACAGTCTGAAGAAACTTGGAGAAGCAGTTGAGGTTTTAAATGAAGCAGCCAACACCGCGAGCAAAACCACGATTGAAGATTTTGGCGAGCCTGTATATTCTCTGTATACTGCATTGGAACTGGGAGATCTTCACAGACGGATTGACATCACGGATGAAGAGGGAAATGTAAAATATTATACAAAGTCGAGCGTCATCGCTCTGACCGGAAAAACCGAGATCCTGGATGCGGCAGGTAATAACATTGCACATCTTGAAAAAAGGCCTGTCAGCCTCCACGAAAAGCACTTTATCACCATGGCAGACGGCAGGAATTTCACACTGTCCAATGAAATATTCCATATCGTAAAAGACGTCACGAATATTGAAGGTCTGGACTGGCAGATCCGCGGCAATATCATCGGGCTGAATTTCAATCTTGTGGATGCAGACGGACGACCTGTTGCCACCATAGCCAGGAAACTGGTCTCCGTACACGACAAGTACTGCATAGGTCTATACCAGCCTGAGCAGGAGCAGGTAGTAGTTGCGATCTTCATTCAGCTGGAGAAAATGCTGGAAGCGCGCAGAGAGGATAATGACTGATCAGGATTATCCCTTCAGATTCTCACCGTGGTACATTTCGAAATTCCGGACTCGCCCGCGAGTCCTGCGCGATGAAAAAAAATCGGGCAGACGGATAATTCCGCCTGCCCGATTTCCTGTTTCAGCCAGTTTCCAATTTCAGTCTTATAAGGTTATTGCCGTGCACCTTCGCATGCCCTTGTGCCTGATCAGATCTTTGTCATGCCATAAAGCAGTTCTTCAGGCGGGCAGTCAGTCTTCAGGCTCTCCAGGCAGGCGTCTGTGTCGAAGCTGTCGTCGGCCTTTACATCCGCATAGAGGTTCATCTCGTTGGTCTCGGTGTTGTACTTCATGTAGACCTGTGCCTCATGAATGCCCTCGATGGAGGTGAGCTTGTGCTCGATGGCGGGCAGGTCAAAGAATCTGCGGCCGTTCACGCCGTCGGTCATGACTTCTCTGCCGGAGGTCTCCAGGAAGTCCACGGTTCCGTCGGGGAGGATCCTGGCCTTCATGCCGGTCTCATAGAGGGTGCCGGGGCCATAGGGGTTCTCAATGACATCGCCGATCCTGGCGGGCTGGTA
>JAXJVC010000368.1:0-9759 GCA_036308745.1 Oscillospiraceae bacterium
CATCAGCACAGCAATGTAAGTAAATCCATTGGTAATCATGTTTATTCCTTCTTTCGTTTGGTATCAGGAAGTAGCTGAAATCAAACAGGCTGCAAGACAGAGATCTTCAGTTTGATTTCAAATACTTCCGGTATGAAGACCGTTAATCCAGATACACCAGGCGGCCGGACTCAATGCCCTTGATGCCCAGGCCGGGTTCATCAGAAACGGTAATCAGCTTTTCGTTAAATACAGCACCTCCGATAATGGGATCCTCGCTGCAAAGAACAGGACCATCCAGATCAACCTTGGTGATGATATTCTTGGCACAGGCAAGATGTACAGCTGCATTGACAGAAATCTTTGCCTCCAGCATACATCCGATCATGCACTCTACGCCGAAGACCTCGGCGGCAGATGCGATTTTCAGAGCGTTGTAAATACCGCCGCACTTCATCAGCTTGATGTTCACCAGGTCGGCTGCGCCCATTTTCATAATGGTCATGGCGTCTTCGGGGGAGAAGACAGCTTCATCTGCCAGAACAGGAACATAGCTGCGGTCAGTGACGTATTTCAGACCCTCAAAGTCGTGGGCCTTAACGGGCTGCTCCACCAGCTCGATGTCGAGACCCTGCTCCTGCATCTTGTTCAGAATGCGGACAGCTTCCTTGGGCTGCCAGGCCTGATTGGCATCGATTCGGATCACCACATCCTTGCCGACGGCGTTGCGTACGGCGCTGAGTCGTTCCACATCCAGCTTGGGGTTAACGCCCACCTTCATTTTCAGGCAATCATAGCCCCGGTCCAGAGCGGTGAGGGCATCCTTTACCATGATGTCGGGATCGTTGACAGAAATGGTGATGTCCGTAATGATCTGCTTCTTTGCGCCGCCCAGAAGCTTATAAACAGGAATGTTGTAAAGCTGACCATACAGGTCCCACAGGGCCATATCCACAGCTGCCTTGGCGCTGGAGTTTCCTACGATGCACTTTTGGACGATTTGCAGAAGATCTTCAAGTTCATCCACATCACGGCCAATGATGCTTTTTCCGATATGGTCCTGAATGGCACCGATGATAGCACCGGTGGTGTCACCGGTAATGGCGCCGGTAGGAGGTGCCTCGCCATAGCCGACCGCACCGCAGTCAGTGTGGATCTCCACGATCACATCCTCAACGCTGCTGACACTTCGCAGAGCGGTCTTGAAAGGATTCCTCAAGGGAACGGATATGCGTCCCAGACGTACTTTTGTAATTTTCATTGGTTCACCTTCGCTTCGCTTATTTTGCCATCTCGTACATTGCAGCAGCAATGATCTGAGCATTTTTCATCAGGTTATCGATGGAAATATATTCATCAGGCTTATGCTCCCGGATTTCGTCGCCGGGGAAGATGGGGCCAAATGCAAGGGTGTTGGGGAGCATCTTGGCATAGGTACCGCCGCCGATACATTTGGGGGTTCCGGCAAGACCGGTTTGCTCGCGATAGACATTCATCAAAGTCTTAACAAGCTGGCTGTCTTCGGGAATATACAGCTTTGTCTTGTGGACCTCAGCGTCCAGGGTAAAGCCGGCTTTTGTGA
This sequence comes from Oscillospiraceae bacterium, assembly GCA_036308745.1. Taxonomy (GTDB): domain Bacteria; phylum Bacillota; class Clostridia; order Oscillospirales; family Oscillospiraceae; genus Faecousia. The sequence continues at coordinate 1,562 of JAXJVC010000368.1, forward strand.
ATTTGCCGTTAAAAATAGGACCGCAGTCAGCGTATTCCATGGTAACCGGATAACGATAGTTGATCTTCAGAGACAGGCTTCGGTCATCACCGGTGAGGGTACCCAGATTCAGGGTCAGACCACCTGAAACGGGATCCTCCAATGTGATCCCTGCGGAGGAACCATCGGTCTCCATACCCAAAGTGGTGGCCAGGAAATGGATGGCATCCGCCAAATCACCGGAGAAGGGGAGGGTATCCAGGGTCAGCAGCAAGCGGCCAATGGCGTTTTCTCCTAAACCAGGGGTGCTGCCATGGGCGCTGATGCCTTCAGCCTCCACGAAAACACCGTATTCGGTTTCTGTAAAGCACACCTTGGGAGCCTTCAATTGCGCGATTCGGGCAGCAAGCTCTTTGGAGCAGCCCAGCTTCGCTGAAGCATGGGCGGGGACCACATTGGGTGCGGTGCCACCATGTATGCTCAGCAGCCGGAGATCTCCGGATTGCACATAGCTACAGGAGAAGGTGGCATTGATAATGCCTTTTTCACCGTTGATCACGGGATACTCACCGTCGGGGGTGAAGCCCATGACGGGCACTTCGCCGCCCTGAGACAGGTAGTATTTTACATCGGCGGAGCCGGTCTCTTCATTTGTACCGAACAAGAGCCGGATCCGACGTCGAATGGGAAGACCGGAATCCCGGAGGGCTGCCAACGCAAACAGTGCTGCGATGGTAGGACCCTTATCATCGGTAGTGCCTCGACCCCAGATCTTTCCATCCCGGATCTCACCGCCAAAGGGATCGCAGGTCCAGCCGTCTCCGGCAGGAACAACATCCAGATGTCCCAGAACAGCAACCATTTCTTCTCCTGTGCCGTATTCACACCAGCCCAGGTGGTTATCCACGTTGACAGTGGGGAAGCCCAGCTTTTCAGCTGTCTCCAGTACATGATCCAGACAGCGGCGGACGGAGATACCATAAGGCGCGCCGTCCTGGGGATCCTCCTGCACACTGGGTATCCGCAGATTCTCCTGCAGACAGGCGATCAGGCGGTCCTGCATACTGCTTACATGGCTGCTCAGATCCATAGAAAGTCCCCCTCAGAAAAAAATATCCCCTCATCCTGTCGAAATGAACAGAATGAGGGTTTGCAATCTAACCATTTCGTCTAATATTTTCTTTATAATACCAAACATGGCTGGATATGTCAATAACTTCAGCGTGTAAATTGCATAATCCAGAGGTGATTTGTGCAAAAAAGGGGCGGTGTCAATACCGACACCGCCCAGATTTGCATATTTGGTTACAAAAAATTGCAGGACGGACATTTGTCCTCCAACAGCGACAATAATTCGTGTGTATTGTGAGCAATCGCAGCGGCTCCGGCCTTTTCCATATCTTCAACGGTCCCATACCCCCAGGAAACACCGATGGTGGAAATACCGTGGGCTTTTGCCCCGATCACGTCGAATGCCGTGTCTCCCACCATAATCATATCGTCTGCCTTTCCGTTCGTCTCCAACAGATAGGCAATAACGGCTTCCTTCGTGCTTCGGGATTTATCCATAGTCGCGCCGCAGATCATGGTAAAATACCTGGCCAGGTCGAAATGCTCCAGAATTTCCACGGACATTGCTTCTGGTTTGGAGGTAGCAACGTAAAGCCTGTGTCCATGAGCGACCAGTGTCTCCAGCAGTTCCCGGATGCCAGGGTAGGGGGTGTTTTCAAATTTACCAATGGGGATATAGCGGCTGCGGTAGATCTTGATGGCTTCGTCTACCTGCTCTGCAGGCACGCCGAATTTTTGAAAGGTTTCGTGCAGGGGAGGGCCTACGAATACCCGCATCTCCTCCCGGGAAGGTATGTTCAGACCAAAGTGTTCCAGCGCAAGCTGGGCACAGTTGATGATCCCTTCACCAGAATCTGTAAGCGTACCGTCGAGGTCAAACAGAATTGTCTTTTTCATAGCACAGCTCCTTCTTTCTTTTTTACTATGATAGCATACAAATGCCGGTCTCACAAGCACTATATTGGATAAAGGAATGATCTCTCTGGTTGTATATTGCGAAATGGATTGGTAATAATCAACAATTATCACAACGAAAAAACAGATTTTCTATTGCAAAAGGTATCGATGTTTGATATAGTATGATTGATTCTGTCATAGATAACAGAGTGAGACTCGGTTTTTCCAAGACCAGTGAAAGGAAACGTGTATAAGATGGTTGATTTACGCGCATTGCCCTATAACCTGTGTGATGAGGATATCGCATGGGTGGAAAACACCATCGCTTCCATGACCGATGAGGAAAAGGTTGGCCAGCTCTTCTGGCAGCTGACTGCCGGCAACAGCGAGGAGTATCTGAAAGAACTGATGGATAAGTATCATCTGGGCGGCTGCCGCTACAATGCCATGCCCGGTCAGATGGTTCTGAATCAGAACCGGATCCTGCAGAAGTATGCCAAGGTTCCTGTGTTTATTGCCTGCAACCCCGAGCAGGGCGGCAACGGTGTATGCCCCGACGGTACCTTCGTTTCCAGCCAGGTGAAGATCGGTGCCACCGGCAAAACTGAGTATGCCCAGGCCATGGGCCGGGTCTCCGGCGCCCAGATCAAGGCTACCGGCTGCAACATGGCGTTTGCTCCTGTTGCGGACATCACCTATAACTGGGAGTGTGAGGAAGTTCTGTTCCGCTCCTACGGTGTTGACCATAAGCAGGTTGCCACCATGGCAAAGGCTTACATGGACGGCATCCATGAGACGGAAGGCGTGTATTCCTGTGCAAAGCACTTCCCCGGCAACGGCCAGGATTACCGGGATGCCCATATTTCCAATAACGTCAATCACTTCACCCATGACAAGTGGATGGAGACCTACGGTCATGTCTACAAGACCCTGATCGACGGCGGTCTGGATGCCATCATGGGCGGCCATATTCTGATGCCAGAGTTCATGGCGGAGATCAATCCTGACATTAACGCCGATACCATCATGCCCGGTACCCTGTGCAAGGAGATCATGACCGATTTGCTCCGTGGCGAGCTGGGCTTCAATGGCATGGTAGTCACCGATGCCTCTCACATGGTAGGCATGACCAACCGGATGAAGCGCGTGGATATGCTGCCTGCTGCTATCAATGCCGGCTGTGATATGTTCCTGTTCTTCAACGATCCCGCAGAAGATTTTGCCACTATGCTCAATGCCTATCAGACCGGCATCATCAGCGAGGAGCGCATGGTTGAGGCGCTGACCCGTATCCTGGGCCTGAAGGCCGCCAAGGGTATGCACAAGATCCCCAAGGAAGAGCTGTGCGGCTCTGATGACGCACTGAAGGAAGCTCTGAGCAATCCTGAGTTCAAGGCCGTTGCTCCTGCCATCTCCAAGGATGCCCTGACCCTGGTCAAGTACAAGGACGAAGGTGTTCTGCCTATTACCCCCGAAAAGTACAAGCGCATCATGCTGGTGAACATCAAGGGTGCCGATACACCCATGTCCAAGCTGATGGCCTTGGCTATGGGTGGTCAGGGCGCAAAGAAGCGCCCCGTGGATAAGCTTTGCGAAAAGTTGAATGCCAAGGGTTTTGAGGCTTTTGTGTATGAATCCCCCCTGGACAAGATGATCAAGCAGATCGAGGCAGGCGGCAAATTCGACATGAATCTGTACTTTGCGGGTAAGAACGCCATTTCCGAGTTTGTTTCCGGTCAGGACTTGGTCATCTCCTTCTTTGATGTGGGCGGCGGCCATCCCACCTTCGGCCTCAGCAAGGGCGGCGGTGAGATCCCCTGGTACGTCCACGAACTGCCTGTTGTGGGCGTTTCCGTGAACAAGCCCACCATGCTGGCTGACGCTCCCATGCTGCGTACCTATATCAATACTTACGATTCCAACGAGGATACCCTGGATGCTCTGGTGGATGCGCTGCTGACCGGTCCTGAGGCCTTTAAGGGCACTGACCCCATTGATTCCTACTGCGGTATGTTCGATACCCATATGTAATTTCGGAGGATATCCATGTCTTTCTTTGATTCTTTCGTTAAAAAGCATGACTATCTGGTATGCGTAGACTCTGATGGCTGCGTTATGGACACCATGAATTGTAAGCATTTCCATTGCTTTGGACCCTGTATGGTCACCGAATGGGGACTGGAGGAATGGAAGGATGCGATCCTGGACCGCTGGAACGTGATCAACCTCTTCTCTATGACCCGTGGCATCAACCGGTTCAAGGGTCTGGCCATGGCACTGGGTGAGATCAACGAGAAGTATGTTCCCATTACCGGTATCGCCGCCCTGCAGCACTGGGCGGATACCGCGCCTGCGCTTTCTAACGATGCAGTAGCCAAGGCTGCGGCTGAGGCTGAAGATGCGGAGGCAAAACTGGTGTTTGAAAAGGCATTGAGCTGGTCCAAGGCTGTCAACGCTTCCATCGTCAAGCTACCTGAGGAACTGAAGGTTCCTTATGCAGGCGCCAAGGAAGGACTGGCGGCTGCCCACCAGTTTGCGGATGTTGCTATGGTTTCCTCTGCCAACCGGGATGCGGTGGAAGAAGAGTGGGGAAAGTTCGGTCTGCTGGAGCATACCGACATCGTTCTGGCTCAGGACGTTGGCTCCAAAGCCGCCTGCATTGCCGAGATGCTGAAGTTTGGCTACGATGTGAATAAGGTCGTTATGGTGGGCGATGCCCCCGGCGACTGCGATGCTGCGGAAAAGAACGGCGTCCACTATTATCCCATTCTGGTCAATCACGAAAAGGAAAGCTGGGATGAGGCCATTGCCGTTGCTTTTGGCAAGCTCCAGTCCGGTGATTATGCTGCATACGGCGCTGAGAAAAAGCAGGCGTTCCTGCATAATCTGGGCGGCTGATAAAAACAAACCGGGGCTGCTGCGTTATGCAGCAGCCCCTTTCCAATAAGGAGGTCGTTTCCATGAAAATGATCAAAATGAGCGTTCCCGGTCATCCCAAGGCTATGCTGGAGGGCTATCTTCTGGATTGTGATATCACGTTGGGCCAGGAAATTGCCCGGCCTGCCGTGGTTATCTGCCCCGGCGGTGGGTATGTTTACTGTTCTCCCCGGGAGGGAGAACCCATCGCCTTGAGCTATGCGGCACGTGGCTTCCATGCCTTTGTGCCGACCTATTCCACCGGTTGGGATGCGGCGGATTTTGCGCCCCTGAAGGAAGTATCCTGGGCCATCGGCTATATCCGGGAGCAGGCGGAGCAGTGGCATATCGCGCCGGATAAAATTGCCGTCTGTGGTTTCTCTGCCGGTGGCCATCTGGCGCTGGCTTCCGGCCTGCAGGCAGAACATAAGCCCAATGCCATGATTCTTGGCTATCCCGCGGCCTGTATGCCCAATATGCCCGGAATGAATTATATGCTGAAGCTTCTGACCGGGAAGCAGGAGGTCACGGATGGGGATGCCGTTCGTTTTGATCTGATTCCTCAGATCACTAAAAACGCGCCCCCTGTTTTCCTTGCAGCAACCGCCGAGGACCTGCTGACTACTTACGGCGCACTGCCCATCGCCAAGGCCTACAGCGATCTTGGCATGAAATATGAACTCCATGTGTTCCAGTATGGACCCCACGGCTATGCGCTGGCCAACGAGGTCACTGCCGACGGCAGTTCCCAGGTTCTTGACCCGGCCTTTGCCCAGTGGCAGGAGCTAAGTGTCCAGTGGCTCCACAGGACCTTTGGTAAGCCTGAATTTACGGATAAGTCCACCAGCAAGATGGGAAAATATCTTGCGGAGCTGGGCTTTGGCGCTCCCGGAAAGAAACAGGCGGATTTTGCATAAAAGAAATGAGGGCCTGAAAAGACCCTCATTTTCTGATTATGCCTGATAAGCCACCTTACCATCCACAACGGTGATGTAGCTTTCCGCGCCTACGGTGGTCATGGGATCGGCAGTCCAGATGACCACGTCGCCGTCCTTACCGGCCTCCAGGCTACCTACACGGTCACCGATGCCCGTGGAGTTGGCGGGATTGATGGTGATGGCCTTCCATGCGGTTTCCTTGTCCAGGCCCGCGTTGACTGCCAGAGCGGCGCACATGGGCAGGTACTGAAGAGGGATCACAGGGGCATCAGTGATGATGCTCACAGTAAGGCCTGCTTCTGTAAGGACACTGGGGGTGGTAAAGCTTTTGTTCGCCAGTTCGATCTTGGTCTTGCTGCCCAGACTGGGACCAACGAAGGCGGGGAGACCTTCCTCTGCCAGCTCGTCGGCGATCAGGGAACCGTCAGTGCAGTGGTCCAGGGTCAGCTTTACCCCAAATTCCTTTGCGATGCGGATAGAGGTCAGAATGTCGTCCGCCCTGTGGGCATGGGCCTTCAGAGGCAGCTCGCCCTTGATGACAGGGATCATTGCCTCCAGCTTCATATCAAAACCGGGGTTCTTTCCGGCTTCCTTGTCCTCCAAATACCGCTTGGTCTTGAACAGCAGCTCCCGCAGCAGGGCAGCGGTGGCCATCCGGGTGGAGGGGCTTTTCTTCATGCCCTGGCCGTAGCACCGCTTCGGATTCTCGCCGAAGGCACATTTCATGGCAATGGGATCCTTGATGATCATCTTATCCACACGCTTGCCATAGAGCTTGATGGCAACGAAGGTACCGCCAACCACATTGGCGCTGCCCGGGCCGGTGCAAGCGGAGGTGACACCGCCCTGAAGAGCCAGGGGAAAGGCTTCGTCCATGGGATTGATGGAATCAATGGCCCGCAGGTGAGGAGTCAGAGGATCAATGATCTCGTTATAATCCCGCCCTTCCCAGCCCATGGCCTGGTTGTCAAGTCCGATGTGGCAGTGGGCATCCACACAGCCGGGGGTCACCAGACGGCCCTCTGCGTCAATGACTTGAGCGCCCTCGGGCGGGGTAAGATTTTCTCCGACAGACAGGATCTTGCCGTCATCTCCGATCAGCACACAGCCGCTGGGAAGATCCGGTCCTGCCATGGTTTTGACATATCCATTTCTGATTAAAAGCATATTTTTCTCTCCTTTGCAGTTTTTTCTATCATAGCACATAAATAATTCAGATGCAATCCCGGTCTTGACGGGAGCGTATAAGGGAAATACAATAAACCTATCAGAAAAGGAGTAAAGACCTATGAATCAAACAACGATCATACTCCGGGATCATCCGGAATGGAAGGACCGTGCCGCCACATGGTTCCATAAAAAATGGGGCATACCTGAAGAAGCGTATCTGGAAAGCATGGAAGAATGTCTAAATAAACAGAACGGGGTTCCCCAGTGGTACATCGTGGAGGACAAGGGCCGTATTTTGGCGGGTTTAGGCGTTATTGAAAATGACTTTCACAAGCGCAAGGACCTGGCTCCCAATATCTGCGCCGTATACGTTGAGGAGGACTGCCGCAAGCAGGGCCTTGCCAAGTATCTGCTTGACCTGGCCTGCGAAGATCTGTATGCCTTCGGTATTGGGGAAACCTATCTGCTCACAGGGCATACCAGCTTCTATGAGCGGTGTGGCTGGGAATTTTTCTGTATGGTGGAAGAAAATAGCGGAAATTCCGCAAGATGCTATCGCAAAATTCACAAAAACGGTTGACAATTCTTGTATTATGTGTATACTAAATTTCAGATAAAACAAAATACACCTAAGACGTTTTTGGGGATCGAAGGAAACCGAAAAACAGAGGACTCTCTGGAGAACACATTCAGTTGTGTGCCGAAGGTGCAAGGCGCGAGCCGAATCTCTCAGGCAAACGGACAGAGACGCTTGAATTGTCATGCGCAGAGCAGTCCAGTCTAGGACTGCTCTTTTCTTGTTTTATACGATTTTGCAATACACAGAAAGAAGGATTTTATCATGTACGGAAAGCCCATTGATTCCATCGGATTTGTATCCAATTACGACCCTGAACTGGCCTCTATGATGAACCGGGAGCTGGGCCGCCAGCAGGATGGCCTGGAGCTGATCGCTTCTGAAAATTTCGCATCTCCCGCCGTTATTGCAGCCATGGGTTCCATTCTGACCAATAAGTATGCCGAGGGCCTGCCTGGTAAGCGTTACTACGGCGGCTGCCATTTCGTGGACGAGATCGAGCAGCTCTGCATCGACCGCGCTAAGGCTCTGTTCGGTGCTGATTTTGCAAATGTCCAGCCCCACTCCGGCGCCCAGGCTAACATGGCTGTGCAGCTTGCTATGCTGCAGCCCGGCGACACGATGATGGGTATGAGCCTGGCCAACGGCGG
>JAXJVC010000369.1:0-1700 GCA_036308745.1 Oscillospiraceae bacterium
GCTATAATCCCAACCGAAGAGGGAGTAGTCGGCGCGCAATGCGGGACTGGATCGACATGCTGGGGAAACCCCGGTTCAGCCTGAAATGACGAGACTTTTACAAGGACCGGCTCAGTCTCTTCATTTGCGGCTTCTGTGCTGGTCAGACTACCGATCATGCACGGAGGTTATTTTTTATGGGTATTGGAGAACTGCTCCTGCTGGCGCTGGGTGTCAGCATGGATGCCTTTGCGGTTTCCATCTGTAAGGGCCTGGCGATGAAGAAGGCTACGCTGAAGGCGGGTCTGACCTGCGGCTTATGGTTCGGCGGATTTCAGGCATTGATGCCGCTGATCGGCTTCTTCCTGGGCACCCTGTTTGCTGACGCCATTCAGGCGGTGGACCACTGGGTCGCATTTATTCTGCTGGGCATCATCGGCATCAATATGCTGAAGGAGGCCTTTGAAAAGCAGGAGGACTGCGGCTGCTGTCAGGATCAAAATGCGGACCTGTCTGTAAAGACCATGTTCCTGATGGCGGTGGCGACCTCTATTGACGCCCTGGCAGTGGGCATTTCTCTGGCTATGGCGGGCAATGTGAACATCTTTGCCGCTGTAGTCCTCATCGGCTTGTTCACCTGTGGGATGTCTACCATGGGTGTCAAGGTGGGCAATGTCTTCGGCAGCCGCTTTGAAAAGAAAGCCCAGCTCGCCGGTGGCCTGATCCTGATCCTGCTGGGCTTGAAGATCCTGCTGGAGCATCTGGGGGTCCTGGCATGATTTCCTCGGACAAGCGGATCCGGCTGTGCATCGCGCTGCTGGTGATGAACCTGGCATTTATCTGGGGTAATTCGCTGCTGCCCGGGGAGCTGTCCGCGGCCTTCAGCGACTGGATCAGGGAGATCCTGACGAAACTGCTCCCAAACCTGGAAGTAGGCCGGAAGGGCACCGGTCTTCTGCGAAAGATCGCCCATTTCACGGAATTTTGCACCCTGGGGATGTGCCTGGGGTGGCTGGCCGGTATGCTGGCAAGGCCCCAGGGTTGGGCCCTTGCGGGAGGTGTACTGGCTGCCTGCATCGATGAGACCATTCAGGTTTTCGTCCCTGACCGGGGACCCAGCCTTTTCGATGTGGGCATCGATAGTTGTGGGGTGCTCACTGGTATCGCCCTGCTGCAAATCGGGTATTCTATTGTAAAACAAAATATGAAGGAGTAAGAACATGAAAAAAATTCTGTCTATTGTACTGGCTCTGGCTATGGTCCTGACCATGGCTGCCTGCGGTTCTGCTGACGCAGAGCCCACCACCCCTGCCGCTGCTGAGACTGCCGGCCCTGCTTCCGCATTGGAGCTTCTGGAGATTGTCTGGGCACAGTACGGTGATGAGGAGAAGTTCCCCATCATCGGCGGCAACATCGAGGCTAACATCATGGATGCCCCCGGCAATTACGACATGGCCTACGCTGAGAACATGACCTACAACCTGCTGGTCCCTGCTGAGCAGATCGAGAATGTTTCCGAGGCTGCATCCATGATCCACATGATGAATGCCAACACCTTTACCTGCGGCGCGTTCAAGCTGGCTGAGGGCGTTTCCGCCGAGGACTTCGGCGCTGCCATGCTGGCTGCCGTTCAGGGCAATATGTGGATGTGCTGCTTCCCCGCGCGCCTGCTGATCCAGAGCGTCGGCAGCGAGTATGTTGTGGTGGCCTTCGGCATTAAC
>JAXJVC010000370.1:0-6898 GCA_036308745.1 Oscillospiraceae bacterium
CGGAGCAGATCCCCGGGCGGTCCCAGCTTCTGCACTGCTGGCGCTCCACAGGACATGGCGCGGAGCAGACTCCCCAGGCGCTGCAAAACTCCTGCAACATCGCCTTTGCCCACATCGCCCTGAAACTGGGGGGCGAACGGTTTTATGAATACATTGAAAAATTTGGTGTCCTGGAAAAGACGGGGATCGATCTGGCAGGAGAGAGCAAGGGCGTTTTCTTTGACAAAGCTCTGGTGACCAATACGGACAAGTGGGGTACGGCCTCTCTGACCTCCGGCTCCTTTGGTCAGACCTTCAAGATCACCCCTTTGCAGCTGGTCCGGGCTATTGCCTCGGTGGTCAACGGCGGCTACCTGCTGGAACCGTACATCGTTTCCGAAATCGTGGATGTGGATGGCAACACGGTGCTGAAGCAGGAACCCACCATTGTGCGCCAGACCATTTCCAAAGAAACCTCCGATACCATGCGCACCCTCATTGAATCTGTTGTAACGGAGGGGACGGCGAAAAATGCCAGCGTGGCGGGCTTTTCCATCGGAGGAAAGACAGGCACCAGCGAGAAGATCGATGTCTTTGATGAGAATGGTCAGCGGGTGCTGGATAAAATTGTTTCCTTTGTAGGGATTGCACCCATGGAAGATCCGGAGTATATTGTACTGGTAGCCCTGGACACCCCCTCCCGGGAGACAGGGATCTACATTTCCGGAGGTGTCATGGCGGCTCCTACCGTGGGGGCGGTGATGGCAGACATCCTGCCCTATCTGGGTGTGCAGCGCAGCTATGCTGCGGAGGACCTGGCGGGACAGGAGATCGTTGTGGAGGACCTGACCGGGCTGACGGCAAAAGAGGCGGAGGAAAAATTAAAGGCCTCAGGACTTTCCGCCGTATTCTCCGGTACCGGGGAAACGGTGACAGGTCAGATCCCGGCAGCGGGACAGACTGTTCCCGGAGGCAGCCAGGTGCTGGTGTACCTGGGAGAAGAAGCGGAAGGGGAAATGGCGGAGGTCCCGGATTTTACCGGGATGCAGCGCCAACAGGCCAGTGACGCGGCAGGTGCTCTGGGACTGTACATTCTGGTGACAGGCAACAGCGAGATTTCTCCCTTCGTTACCGTTACCGCCCAAAGCGTTCCGACAGGCACAACGGTGCCGAAAGGGACCACCATCACGCTGGCGTTTGCGGATACTGCCGCAAGAGACTGAATTTGTAAATTGAAAATGGAAAGTTGAAAATTGAGATAAATGTGAGGATTTTCCTATGAAATTGAGAGATTTACTACAGGATATCAGGGTGCTGGAATGCACCGCGGACTTGGACAAAAATATAGACGCAGTCCACTATGATTCCCGGAAAGTGACCCCGGGCAGCCTTTTTGTGGCGGTGTCCGGCTTTGCTTCTGACGGAAACCGGTTTATCCCCATGGCTCTTGACAAGGGAGCTGTGGCGGTGGTTACCGCAAAGAAGCCGGAAACCGATGTGCCCTATGTTCTGGTGGAAAGCGACCGGATGGCCCTGGCTCTCCTGGGCTGCAATTTCTACGGCCATCCCGCCAAGAGCATGACCATGATCGGCGTTACCGGCACCAACGGCAAGACCTCCGTGACACTGCTTTTGAAGCAGGTGCTGGAGCGCTGCCTGGGGGCGAAGGTGGGCCTCATCGGTACCATGGCCAACATGATCGGGGAGGAGTCCATCCCCACCGAGCGCACCACTCCGGAAAGCTATGAACTGCAGGGGCTGTTTGCCCAGATGCGCTCCGCAGGCTGCACCCATGTGGTGATGGAGGTCTCCAGCCATGCTGTTACCCTGGAGCGCATCGGCGGCGTCCATTTTGACGTTGCCGCATTTACCAACCTGACGGAGGATCATCTGGATTTCCACAAGACCATGGACGCATACTGCGATGCCAAGGCTGACCTGTTCCGCCGCTGCGGCAAGGCGGTGATCAACCGGGACGACAGCTATGCGCCCCGGATCCTGGCGGCTGCGAGCTGCCCTGTGCTGACCACCTCCGTGGCAGGAAGTGGCGATCTGCAGGCAAAGGATCTGGAACTGCTGGCGGAGGGCATCCGCTTCACGGCAGTATCCGGCGAAGAGACGGCGGAAGTGAAGCTGCCCATTCCCGGACGCTTCACGGTATACAATGCCCTGACGGTGCTGGGCATCGCCAGACAGCTGGGTATCTCCCTTAAAGACTGTGCTGCGGCCCTGGCCTATGCCCAGGGTGTGAAGGGCCGGGTAGAGGTGGTCCCCACCCCCCAGACCCCTTACTCCGTCCTCATTGACTACGCCCACACCCCCGACGGCCTTGAAAATGTTCTCAGCTCTGTCAGGGATTTCTGCAAGGGCAGGCTCATTGCCGTATTTGGCTGCGGCGGTGACCGGGACCCCATGAAGCGGCCCATTATGGGTGAAATCGGCGTAAAACTGTCGGATATCGCAATAATTACCTCCGATAATCCCAGAACCGAAGACCCAATGGCCATCATCCGGGATATCCTGGAAGGCGTAAAACCGGAATACGGCGAATATATTATTATGGAAGATCGCCGTGCTGCCATCAGATATGCTATGGACATTGCGGAAAAAGATGATATAATCATACTGGCAGGAAAGGGTCATGAGACTTACCAGGACATCGGCGGTCATAAGTACCATCTGGATGAACGGGAAGAAGTGGCGGCCCACCTGGCACTTAGATACGGTGAATGAACGCCGAAAGGCGGAACCAGAATTGAGGGATCCGGAATGGGAAGAATCACACTGAAGCAGGCGGCCCGCTGGTGCGGCGGCACTGTGGATGAAAAATACGCCGATGTGGAATTTTTCGGTGCAAATAACGATACCCGTGTTTTACAGCCGGGACAGCTTTTTGTTGTTCTGCAGGGAGCGAGGGATGGTCACGACTTTATCCCTGCTGCCATGGAGAAGGGGGCAGCCGCTGTGCTGTGCAGCCGCAGGGTGGGTGACTATCCTGCCATCTATGTAAAAGACCCCCGGACGGCCCTGGGCATGATCGCCCGGGAGGAATGCCGCCGCATCGGAATGAAGGTGGTGGGCGTTACCGGCTCCGTGGGCAAGAGTACCACCAAGGAAATGATCTCCGCAGTGCTGGAAAGCACCTACAAGACCAGCAAGACCCCGGCGAACCACAACAATGACATTGGTATGCCCATGGCGATCCTTGCCATGGAGGAGGATACAGAGGTTGCCGTTCTGGAAATGGGCATGAACCATTTCGGGGAGATCTCCTACCTTTCCAAGATCGCGCAGCCGGATGTGGCGGTGATCATCAACATCGGCACCATGCACATTGAATTCCTGGGATCCCAGGAGGGCATCTGCAAGGCGAAAATGGAAATCGTGGACGGAATGGCTCCGGAGGGACGGCTGATCCTCAACGGAGACGACAAGCTGCTGCGGAATCTGGAGCGGCAGCCTATGCAGCCGGTGACTTATTTTGGCAGCAGCAAGGGTTGTGCGGTCCAGGCCTTTGACTTCCGGCAGGACGAGGAATACCTGACCTTCCGGGTGGAGGCTGGCCCTATGGCCTTCTCTGTGGAGCTGGCGCTGGAGGGCGAGCATTTTGTCAATGATGCCCTGGCCGCAGTGGCAGTGGGTCTGGCCCTGGAGGTCCCCGGTGAGCGGATTCAGGAGAGTTTGGCTCGGTTCCAGAATATGGCGGGCCGTCAGGAGACCCTCCACGCAAAAGGCTGTACCATCATCAAGGACTGCTACAATGCAGGCCCTGAATCCATGGTAGCTGCCCTGAATGTGCTGGGCAGAAAACCCGGCCGCCGCATTGCGGTGCTGGGCGATATGCTGGAGCTGGGTGTCTGCACCCAGGCAGAGCATTACCGTGTGGGCCGCATCGCCGCGGAAAAGGCGGATATGGTCTTTGCCTATGGCCCCAATTCCACCCGCATTATCAGCGGTGCCCTCACCGGCGGTATGCATGAATCCAAATGCTGGGCCTTCGAGGAAGACCGGGACTCCCTGGTGCTTGCACTGCAGCGGACAGTGAAGCCCGGTGATGTGCTGCTGTTTAAGGCCAGCCGGGGTATGCATCTGGAGCTGGTGCTGGATGCTTTTTTGAAAGAGACATAATACGGAGGAGAGTATCATGACGAGAATTCTGATCACGGTGGTCATTTCCTTTGCCCTGTCCGGTGTGCTGGGCTATCTGTTGCTGCCTGTGCTGCGGGCGCTGAAGGCAGGTCAGTCCATCCGGGAGATCGGCCCCACCTGGCATAACTATAAGGCCGGCACCCCCATGATGGGCGGTCTGATGTTCATTTTCGCGGCCATCCTGGTATTGCTGGGCAACCTGCCTGCCATGGAGGACTACTCTGTTTTCTACGTTCTGGCCCTGTCCCTCTGCTTTGGCTTCATTGGCTTCCTGGATGATTTTACCAAGATCAAGTTCAAGCGGAATCTGGGTCTGACCTCCCTGCAGAAGGCTATGCTGCAGATGGCGGTCTCTGCCCTGTTCCTGTATGCAATGTATAAGAGCGGCAGCATGAGTACCGAACTGTACATCCCTTTCTTTAACGTAAGCTTTGCTCTGCATCCCATTGTGTACATTTTCTTTGCCATGTTCGTCATGGTGGGCTGCGTCAACTCCGTGAACCTGACAGACGGTGTGGATGGCCTGTCCAGCTCTGTCACCATTCCGGTTATGGTGTTCTTCACCGCTGCTGCTGTGGCTACGGAGCATTATGACCTGGCACTGCTGCCTGCTTCCCTGGTGGGCGGCCTTATCGCATACCTGTTCTACAACTGGCATCCTGCCAAGGTGTTCATGGGTGATACCGGTTCTCTGTTCCTGGGCGGCGTGGTCTGCGCCATGGCCTTTGCTCTGGACATGCCGTTGGTTCTGATCCTGGTGGGCTTTGTGTACATCTGTGAAACCCTGTCCGTGATCCTGCAGGTTGGCTATTTCAAGCTGACCCACGGCAAGCGGCTGTTCAAGATGTCTCCCATCCACCACCACTTTGAGATGTGCGGCTGGAAGGAAGAGAAGATCGTGCTGAGTTTTGCCGCGGTGTCTGCCGTCATGTGCGTGATCGCCTGGTTCAGCATCTCCGGCCTGATAGGCTGATAAATGTAGGGGAGGGTCTTGACCCTCCCGAGCATCCGAAGGATGCTATGGCGTATTACGCTATCTATGGGGCTATGCTAGCAGCCTGCGGCTTTGGCATCGCCGGGAGGGTCAAGACCCTCCCCTACAGGATTCTGTGTAACGGAGGAAAGGAGTTCCATATGGCAGCAGAACGTACTCTGCGTGCCAAAGAGGACCGCCGCCCTGGGGCGGGGGAAGGTGTCGATTTTCCGTTTCTGTTTTTGATCTTGCTCCTGCTCATGGTGGGGCTGGCTATGCTGTATTCCGCCAGCTACGCTCAGAGTGAGTACGATACCGGCTATGAAATTTCTACGAAATATCTGCAAAAACAGGCAGTCTGCGCGGCGATCGGACTGATTGCCATGTATTTCTTCAGCTGGATTCCTGCGCTGCTTTGGTACCGGCTGGCCTGGCCGCTGTACGGTGTCAGCATCGTGCTGCTGCTTAGCGTGCTGGTCATCGGCGAGGAGGTCAACGGCGCCCGCCGCTGGATCAATCTGGCGGGCATCCAGTTCCAGCCCTCGGAAGTGGCCAAGTTTACCATGATCCTTCTGTTCGCCCGGCTCACTCGCAGCTTTGGGCGGGACGCAAAACAATTCCGCTACGGTGTGCTGGGCTTCGGTCTGGCACTGCTGGGCATTCTGGTGCCGCTGGCACTGGAAAAACATTTGTCTGCCATCATGCTTATGGGTATGGTGGCGGTGGTGATGATGTTCGTTGCCGGGACCAGTCCCAAATGGCTGCTGGCCGGGGCCGGGGCGGCGGTGGTATTCGTCATCATTTACATCAGTTTTATGGGCTATGCCGGTGACCGGGTCACCGCATGGCTTCATCCCGAGCAGGACCCGGGAGATACCGGCTATCAGATCCTGCAATCCCTGTATGCCATTGGTTCCGGCGGGGTTTTCGGCCTGGGCTATGGCAAATCCCGGCAGAAGTATCTATATCTGCCCTTTCAGTACAATGACTATATTTTCGCGGTGGTCTGTGAGGAGCTGGGCCTGGTTGGGGCCCTGGTAATTGTGGCGCTGTTTGCCCTTACCATCCTCCGGGGTTACTGGATCGCCCTTCGGGCGAGAGACCGGTTTTCCACCGTGTTCGCGGCGGGTTTGATTACCCTCATCGCCGTACAAACTATTTTGAATCTATGCGTGGTCACCAATCTGCTTCCTTCCACCGGTATCGCTCTGCCCTTCTTTTCCTACGGCGGTACGGCACTGGCGGTGAATCTGGGGGAGATGGGGATCGTGCTGAGCATATCGCGTTACCGCAACCAGAGAAAAATACAGGAGGCTTGACCTATGAATCTGATCTTTACCTGCGGTGGTACTGCCGGACACATCAACCCTGCCATTGCTGTGGCAAATATGATGAAGGAGCGGTACCCCGATGCCAATATCCTGTTCATCGGCGCTACGGGCCGAATGGAGGAGAAGCTGGTGCCTCAGGCGGGTTACGACTTGAAATGCCTGCCCGGTTCCGGCCTGAGCCGGGGTAAGAACCTGGCTGCCATCAAGAAGAATCTCTACGCTGTCAAGTGCGTTTTCAACGCCGTCAGCGCGTGCAAGAAGATATACAAAGAATTTCAGCCCGATGCTGTTATTGGCACCGGCGGCTACGCCAGCTTCCCGGCCCTTTACGCTGCCCAGACCATGGGCATCCCCACCTGCGTCCATGAAAGCAATGCCCTTCCCGGCATCACCACCAAGCTGGCAGCCAACAAGGCCAGCCGGGTGCTGGTGGCCTTTGAGGACAGCGTGAAGCACTACAAGCACC
>JAXJVC010000371.1:0-3485 GCA_036308745.1 Oscillospiraceae bacterium
AGTCCTGAAATCTTACGATTTCAGGACTTCCTGGTGGAGATAAGCGGGATCGAACCGCTGACCTCTTGAATGCCATTCAAGCGCTCTCCCAGCTGAGCTATACCCCCAAATTCAGTTGCGCTGTCAGACAGCTTTTGTATTATAGCACAGATAGGGGAAATGTCAAGAGGTTTTTTCGCTTTTTTAGATTTTTTGTCAGCAGGCCTGGATAGCGGCTTCCAGGGCTGCGGTGATCTGCTCCAAGGGAAGGGAAGGGGAACCCTGCTGGGGCAGGTAGGGGACATGGAGGAAGCCTACGCGCACATGGGTTCCCGCGTAGCGGTGCAGCAGGGTGTACAGCACGTCGTTACATACGAAGGCGCCTGCGGAGTTGGATACGGTGGCGGGGATGCCGTTTGCCTGGATGGCATCGGCCATGGCCATGACCGGGACGGTGGCGAAATACCCGGCGGGCCCGTCGGGGAGGACAAAGGCCCCACGGGGCTGATTGCCTTCATTGTCCGGAATTCTGGCATCCCGGATGTTGACGGCGATACGCTCGGGAGTCACGGAGGCCCGGCCGCCGGCCTGCCCGACGCAAAGAATCACATCAGGTTGAAATTCCCGGGCGGCTTCCAGAACCGCAGCAGGGGCTTTGCCGAAAACAGTGGGGATCAGAAGCTTGTGCAGCGTGTATTCTCCGATGGCATCGGGAAGCCGCTGTACCGCCTCCCAAGCGGGATTGATATCCGCTCCGCCGAAGGGATCAAATCCGGTGATAAGAAGCCGTTTGCCCAAGGGATGCACCTCCAATAATGTACTGCTATCAAAAACACGCCTGTCAGGGGAATTCCCAGCAGACGCAGATTTTGGCTTGTGAGGATATTATATCCGGAAGAGAGAATTCCGTCAAGAAGCATTCCTTGCGGCAAACGAAACGGGCGGCTGCCCCGAAGGACAGCTGCCCGTTGCATTTATCCGTTTTCCAGCATCAGTTCCTTGTACTTCCATTCTTCGCCAAGGACACAATATGTTAAAGCATAAGAGATTCAACGCCGCTGAATTCGATTTCTGTAAGCCGATTATGGCATAATCTTATACCCATATGAAGCGGGCATCAATCTGATAGGTCCAGCGTTGCCAAAAAGGTTTTCATTTCCTCTGCGATTCTCATGTATTCGATATTATGAAGATTGTGAGAACAGTCCAGCTGTACAGACGTTCCGTTTTCCAGCTGATCGGCATAATCCCTTGCGGTGTTGACCCATAGCGCAGGATCCAGATTGATCAGCTCGCCATTAGAAATGAACATAAGAACAGGAACGCCGGGCAGGCCGCCCCGATCAACCATCTGTGCATTTTTCTGAATGAAATTTACCTCATTGAGACAGGTTTCAGAGTAACAACGCCTGCTGTAAAGAGCTGTGATGATCTTTTTGTCGTTTTCCGTCAAACTTGACTCTGCATACTGGGTGTTGATAACACTACCGGCAATCAGCCGCATAAGTCCCATTTCGCCGAGCACCCGGGTCAGTTTCACCGATGACAATGCGGAACTGATATCCATATGGGCATAGTATTCCGGCAAAGCCATATCAAGTCCCACGATGGCCGCAACCTCATCGGGATACTGCTGGGTCCAGTATAGGGCCTCCAGACCCGACATGGAGTGAGGACACAGAATGTAGGGCCCCTGCAGTCCGGCCTTGGAAAGGGCTTCCCTTGTGTCGCTCAGCATGGTATCAATATCACGGATTCGATCATGATCGTCGCTGAAGCCGTAGCCGAATTTTTCCACAACAGCAATTTTGTATTCGTCTGTCAGCTGGGAGTAGAGGCTCTTGAAATCAAGGGTGGGGCAGACGGTGCCGCCGCCGGACAGAAAGACGATGGTTTTCTCTCCCTTACCCTGGGTATAAACGTTCATATTCTTTCCGGCAACCTCTACAAGCTGCCCCAAAGGCTGCAGAAGGGGCTTTTCCTTTTCTGACTGGATCCTGTGATTGACAAAGGTGGTCAGCAAAAGGATGCTGAGAATAGCCAGCAAAACCCAAATAACGTTCAGTACCATGTTACCCCTCTTTTTCATTTTTAAGTTTCTCCAATCTGTTTCTTACAAAATCCAGCGCCTGGGACGGCCGGGCTTTTCCAAAGACAAAATTCTCGATGCCATCCATTACGGTTCCCACTAAACCATCCGAACACAGAAGCGGTGTGTCGTCCTCCAGGAATTTGAGCCCCCGGGTGTTGTAGAGCGGAGCGGAGTCAAATTTTTTGGCAAGGCGGAAGGCATCTTCTATGTAACGGACTGCCAGGGCTTCGTTCCCGAAGGCGGCATAGGTCAATGCGATCTCTCCGTAGAGGATCGCTTTCAGCCTGTCGGTAAAGGTGATGCCAGAAGCATCCTCTTTTAGACTATCGAAGAAATCCGCAAGCCACAGGGCCGCATCGATGCAGCGGGGATCCTCCTGCTGGGCGAACATGAAAGTCATTCCTGCCATGGTGTGCAGGACCCCATTCAGCATATTTTGGTAACCCCGGTAAAGGTGTGGCTTTGCTTTGTCCGGCTGGTGGATCAGGCTGTAGTTGAATCCGATGAGCGCGCTGTTGATGCCTCCGAAATTATTCTGCTCCAGGATCTCGATGGCCTTTTCCGTCTGCCCCGCATGGAGGTAATTCCGGGCGATCTGGCTGTGAATGGTGGCTTTGTTGATGTGCTTGTCCTGGTTTTGATACAGAAGGGATATTGCGTCCTGGAACAGAGCATTGGATCTCAGCATAGCCCGCTCATTGCTGCTGTCCGAAAAACAGAGCATATAGATCGTTGCGGCGGTATAGACGATTTCGAAGCTGTTGGGGAATTTTTTCAGGGCCTTTTCCGCTTCCAGCGTACTCTCTTTCCAGTCCTTTTCCATGGCATATTGCAGGATGCGGTCGATCCTGTGACGGATATTCCCACCCTGTCTGTCATAGCCCAAAAGGGTGTCAACGGAAGTTTCGAACAAATCCGCAAGCTCCATGATCAGCTTTACTTCGGGGACGGACTGACCCGACTCCCATTTATACACAGCACCCGTGGTGACCCCCAGAGCCTCCGCCAGCTGTTCCTGGGTGAAGGAATGCTGCTTTCTCAGAGCCTTGATATTTTCGGCAATTTTGATCTTCACCTGTTTGCGCTCCTTTCCTATGATAGATCTATTAAATCACAGAATGCCGTGAATTTCAACGCACTGGTAATACTGATTTATGCGATTCTCTTATACTGTTGGTATGGGTTGCCGCTACGGTGGTAAAAAATCCGGCAGCCAAACCGGCTGCCGGAAGTGTAAAATCATGGGGTATTATTAGACGGTTCTGGTCCATTCGGTGACCAGCAGACCGGGGACCATCCATACCAGCTGGTACAGGAACACATTGGTAGGTGTCAGCAGTTCAGTGGAACCCAGGTAAGCCAGAACAAGCATGATCAGCATACCCAGCAGGCCGCCGATCAGGTGGATCCAAAC
>JAXJVC010000372.1:0-2642 GCA_036308745.1 Oscillospiraceae bacterium
CAGAATACCGCCCAGCGGGCATCGCTCCTATCACCGTCGGTGACAGCAAAAATAGAACCCCAGGATCTTGTTATGGATGCTTATATGGCTACCTGTCGGGAAAGCGATATCCTTCCCGGCGCATCCCCGGAAGAAAAGCGAACGAAGGAAATGGTCAATCTGAATTTCCGCTGGTTCATGCAGACTCTTTTAGACCGGAAGGACCGGATGAGTATGTATCAGTCCCTGGAGGTTCGGGTGCCCTTCTGTGACTACCGAATCGCGGAATACCTGTATGGGGTGCCATGGGAATATAAGGACCACATGGGACGGGAAAAGGGCCTTCTGCGGTATGCCATGGAGGGGATCCTTCCGGATGCTGTGCGGTATCGCAAGAAAAGTCCTTATCCAAAGACCTACCATCCTCGATATGAGAAACTGATATCCCAGCGTTTGGATGGACTGTTACAGCAGGATTCTCCTCTTTTTCATATGCTGAGCAGGGAAGGGATCCAGCAGCTTCTGTCCGAAGAAAGCCAGTGGCCCTGGTATGGGCAGCTCATGCGGCAACCACAAACCATGGCATATTTCCTGCAGTTGGACTTTTGGCTGCGGTATTATCAGGTGGAGCTGCTGTTTTAACGGATCAGCATTGACGGGATCCCAAAACCGTGGTAGAATGAATATGATAATATGCCCCAGTGTGGCGTAATGCGCCATTTTATACACTGTCACAAAAGACAAGGAGATGTCCTATGAGAAAGACAAAAATCATCTGCACCATTGGCCCTGCCAGTGAAAACGAAGAAGTCCTGACCCAAATGTGTCTGGCCGGCATGAACGTTGCCCGCCTGAACTTCTCTCACGGCGACTATTCCGAGCATGAGAAGAAGATCGAACTGATCAAGCGTGTCCGGCAAAAGCTGGATCTGCCCATCGCTATCATGCTGGATACCAAGGGTCCCGAGTACCGAATCAAGACCTTTGCCGCAGGCAAGGTGACGATCCAGGATAATCAGATGTTCACTTTCACCACGGAGGAACTGGAAGGCGATGAGACCATCGTCAGCGTCAACTATAAGGGTCTGAACAAGGATCTGAAGCCCGGTGATATCGTGACGGTCAATAATGGCATGGTGAAATTCCAGGTCCAGGAGATCGTTGGCAAGAATATCGTTTGTAAATGCCTGGTAGGCGGTGTTCTCAGCAACCGCAAGAGTATGTCTTTCCCCAATAAGGTCATGTCCGGACCTTACCTCAGCGAACAGGATAAGGCGGATATCATTTTTGGCATTCAGCACGGCGTGGACTATGTGGCGGCATCTTTTGTCTCCACCAAGCAGGATGTTCTGGATGTTCGGGAGTTGCTGGATGCCAACGGCGGCAGTGACATTGAGATCATTGCCAAGATCGAGAACCAGTCCGGTGTGGACAATGTGGAGGAGATCTGCTCCGCCTGCGGCGGTGTTATGATCGCCCGTGGTGACCTGGGTGTGGAGATTCCCTTCGTGGAGGTTCCCGCAGTCCAGAAGAAACTCACCCGTATGTGCCGCATGATGGGCAAGCGTGTGATCACTGCCACCGAAATGCTGGAGTCCATGATCCAGAATCCCCGGCCTACCCGTGCCGAGATCTCCGACGTTGCCAACGCGGTGTATGATGGCACCTCCTGCATTATGCTTTCCGGTGAATCTGCAGCCGGTAAGTATCCCGTTGAGGCAGTCAAGACCATGGCCCAGATCGCGGAGTATACCGAGCAGCATACCGAATATAAGCGTCGCTTCCTGGCCACAGAGTACACCGGTCAGAATAATCTGGACTGCATTTCTCACGCCGTTTGCTCTATGGCCATCGACGTAAACGCGAAGGCCATTGTCGTCTGCTCCGTTTCCGGTAAGACAGCTATGCTGGTCAGCCGTTTCCGTACCCCTGTTGATATCATTGGTATGACTACAGACCGGAAGATCTGGCGCCGTCTGTCCATGAGCTGGGGTGTTACTCCTGTTATGGCGGATCAGTTCCCCACAATGGATGTCATGTTCTACTATGCTCAGAAAGCAGCAACCGATGTTCTGGGTCTTAAGACCGGCGATAACATCGTCCTCACCGGCGGTCCCATCAACGGTCAGCACGGCAATACCAACACCATCAAGATCGAAACCATCTGACGTAACTGCCGCGGTTTATGCCGCGGCAGTCATTTTTGCGCATGGAACCTTCTGAAAATGTACCTGAATTTCGGCGTTTTCCCCACATGAATCCAAAACTTTTTTGTGATAAAATGTATTCAATATGAGGAAACAACGGCATTTACAGGAAGGGGATTCACTATGTATCAGATTGGCGATCAGGTGGTTTATGGTATCCACGGCGTGTGCTGTGTGGTGGAGCAGGAAGAGCGTGTTATTGACCGGAAACGCGTCACATATCTGGTCCTGGAACCTGTGGGGCGGGATGGTTCCCGTTATCTGGTGCCGACCCATAATGCGGCTGCCATGGCAAAGCTTCGGAAAAAACTGTCCCGGGAGGAACTGGAGGACCTTCTGAAGTCCGAAACTATTCGGGTAGACGGATGGATCACGGATGAAAATCAGCGTAAGCAGACGTATCGGGAGTTGATTAGCAGCGGTGATCTGGCGAAGCTTATGCAGATGGTACATACG
>JAXJVC010000373.1:0-2644 GCA_036308745.1 Oscillospiraceae bacterium
CTCCTGCTTCTCAGCAGACAGCTCGACGGTCAGGTTGTCCAGCTTGACAGCGTACTTGCCGTTCTCCTTAACCAGCTTGGCGTTCTCGAACAGGTTCATCTGGGGAGAGCCAATGAAGGTAGCAACGAACAGGTTGTGAGGATGGTTGAAGACCTGCTGAGGAGTGCCGATCTGCTGGACCTCGCCGTCCTTCATGATGACGATGCGGTCGCCCAGGGTCATAGCCTCGGTCTGGTCGTGGGTAACGTAGATGAAGGTGGTGTTGATGCGCTCGCGCAGCTTGATGATCTCAGCACGCATCTGGTTACGCAGCTTGGCGTCCAGGTTGGACAGGGGCTCATCCATCAGCAGGACCTGAGGCTCACGGACGATGGCGCGGCCGATGGCAACACGCTGACGCTGACCACCGGACAGAGCCTTGGGCTTACGGCCCAGGTACTGGGTGATGTCCAGGATCTCAGCGGCTTCCTTGACCTTGCGGTCGATCTCTTCCTTGGGGGTGTGACGCAGCTTCAGTGCGAAGGCGATGTTATCATAAACAGTCATGTGGGGGTACAGAGCGTAGTTCTGGAAGACCATGGCGATGTCACGGTCCTTGGGAGCCACGTCGTTGACCAGACGGTCACCGATGTACAGCTCACCGCCGGAGATTTCTTCCAGGCCGGCGACCATACGCAGAGTGGTGGACTTACCGCAGCCGGAAGGACCGACCAGGACGATAAATTCCTTGTCCTTGATCTCCAGATTGAACTCCTGAACAGCGACAACGCCTTCATCGGTGATCTGCAGATTGGTCTTCTTCTCGGGTTCGCCCTTCTTCTTCTTTTTCTTCTTGGCATCCTCGCCATTGAAGGGGTAGACCTTTTTGATGTTCTTCAGGGTTAAGCTTGCCATACGTTTTCGACTCTAAACGCACCTAAATTTCGCGTGCATTCTCGCGTACCGGGAAGCAGAATCCCGGAAGCATTACGACAGGTCTCCACACTGCCGCACCGTGAGTCAGACGGGTTTATCCTCCTTTATGATAGCGGTATTATACCTATTTTGTGGAGTAGGCATAATCCACCTGGATAACCATACTATACCATATTTTTCAAGGGGGACGCAATGGTTGGTTTCTACAGTTTTCCCGCATTTCAATTGGCAATTTTGCCGAAACTCCGTATCAAAAAATCACCGCCCCGGGACATCGGGGCGGCAAAGTTTATTTCAATGCATAACTGCTATCGCTGACCTCCAGCGTAGACCCATAGTAGGCCGCCATTGCCTCCTCCAGCGCGATGGCATCGGCCACCGCGGCAGTCTCATAGCAGGAATGCATGGCAAGCTGAGGCAGACCGATATCCGCCGTAGGCACCGACACATGGCCCAGAGAAATATTGCCCAGGGTGGAGCCGCCGGGGATATCCGCCCGGTTGCAGTAGGTCTGGACGTTCACCCCCGCCTTGGCACAGACCCTGCGGAAGATGGCAGCAGACACGCCGTCGGTGCAGTAGCGCAGGTTGGCGTTGAATTTCAGCACCACGCCACCCCCCAGAATGGGGGCGTTGCTGGGGTCTGCCAGTTCCGGATGGTTGGGGTGCATGGCGTGGGCATTGTCCGCGGACACCATAAAGGACTGGGCCAGCATCTGCCGCAGATCCAGCTTCAGCGCCCCGCAGATCCGGTCCAGGGTGTCGATGAGCAGTGTGGAAGCCGCGCCCTGAACAGAGGAGGAGCCAACCTCTTCGCTGTCAAACACGCACAGCACCGGGATGCTTCCGCTCTCCCCTGCGTTCAGGAAGCCCTGGGTACAGCCCCAGGCGCACTCCAGATCGTCCAATGCGGGAGAAGAAAGATACTCCTCGTCAATGCCCCAGACGCTGGACTTCTGCCGGACATACAGGAACAGATCGTGGCCCAGGATCTTTCCCCCGGCCTCCTGTTCCAGCAGAGCATTCAGCTTACCCTTGGCATCCTTGCCACCCAGCAAAGGCAGGGTATCCACGGCAGGGTTCCACTTATAGCCATCGTTGGCCTGACGGTTCATGTGGATGGCCACATTGGGCATCATCAGCAGGTCCCGGTCAATGTCCAGCAGTTTGCTCTCCACTCCGTTTTCTGTCTCCACCAGCACCCGTCCCGCGATGGACAGGGGCCGGTCCAGCCAGGGAGCGATGAGCATACCGCCGTAGCGCTCCACTGCCAGGCGGGTATAGGCACCGGCCAGTTCTCCGTTTTCCTTGACCTTGAAAGTGGGCCGGTCGGAGTGGCTGGCGCTCATCAGAAAGCCCTTGGGGCTGTCCGTCGGCACCCGGAAGGCCAGAACAGCAGTGCCGCCCCGGGCCACAAAATACTTTCCGCCGGGAACAAGTTCCCAGTTTTCAGCTTCGGAAAGACGGCAGTAACCGGCTTTTTCCAGAACATTCACAAGATATGCCTGGGCATGGTAAACGCTGTGAGACGCGTCCAGAAATGCCCGCAGGGCGTTGATTCGATTGTCCATAATAAACTCCTTTTCCGGCAAATTATCGTTTAGCGCCTTAAGCGCCGCAGGCGCAATGGCGTCCCCCGGGGGGGGAAGGTATGCAGCTGCGCCGCTAAACAACAATTTACTTCCTAATTACTGTTCTTCCACCAACTGGCAGAACAGGTCGATCTGGTC
>JAXJVC010000374.1:0-2683 GCA_036308745.1 Oscillospiraceae bacterium
ATGATCTGGTCACGAAGCACGGCGGCGTACTCGTACTCCATCATCCGGGCTGCTTCCTTCATCTGCTTCTCCAGACGAGCGATCTCCTTTTCCTTCTCCGCCTTGGTCATCTTCACGCCGGTACGGCCCTTCCGCTCGGCAGTAGGCGAGGAGATTTCGATCAGGTCCCGGACAGACTTGATGACCGTCTTTGGCACGATGCCGTGGGCTCTGTTGTAATCGTCCTGGATCTCGCGCCGGCGGGCAGTCTCGTCTATCGCCGCCCGCATAGAGGGCGTCACCGTGTCCGCGTACATAATGACCCGGCCCTCCGCATTTCGGGCTGCACGGCCGATGGTCTGGATCAGGCTGGTCTCGCTTCGCAGGAAGCCCTCCTTGTCCGCATCCAGAATGGCCACCAGACTGACCTCCGGCAGGTCAAGGCCCTCACGAAGCAGATTGATGCCAACCAGCACATCGAATTTCGCCATCCGAAGATCCCGGATAATCTCCATCCGCTCCATTGCGCCGATGTCGGAGTGCATATAGCGAACCTTGATCCCCGCCTTTTGCAGGTAAACCGTCAGATCCTCCGCCATTTTCTTGGTCAGTGTGGTCACCAGCACCCGCTCGTTCTTTGCGGTGCGGGCGTTGATCTCCCCGATCAGGTCGTCGATCTGTCCGTCAATGGGCCGCACCTCCACCTCCGGGTCCAGCAGACCCGTGGGACGAATCACCTGCTCCACCGTCTGGCCGGAGCGGGTGCGCTCATATTCCGCCGGTGTAGCGGAAACATAGATCACCTGGTTGATCTTCTTGTCGAACTCCCCAAAATTCAGAGGCCGGTTGTCATAGGCCGAAGGCAGGCGGAAGCCGTAATTCACCAGGGCATCCTTCCGGCTCCGGTCACCGGCATACATGGCGCGGCACTGGGGCAAGGTCACGTGGCTCTCATCGATAAACATCAGGAAATCATCAGGGAAGTAGTCCAGAAGCGTGGTGGGCGGCGTGCCGGGAGCCCGGCCCTGGATCACCCGGGAGTAATTCTCAATACCGTTGCAGAAACCGATCTCCGTCAGCATTTCCAGGTCATATGCCGTCCGCTGGGCGATCCGCTGGGCCTCGATCAGTTTATCCTGTGCCCGGAACCAGGCCACCTGGTCATCGCATTCCCGCTGGATCTCCCGCATGGCCCGGTGCAGTTTTTCCTTGGAGGCCACATAGTGGCTGGCGGGATAAATGGCCACATGGTCCAGATACCGCTCCGCCATGCCGGACACCGCGTTGATCTCACTGATCCGGTCCACCTCATCCCCAAAAAACTCCACCCGGATGGCCTTTCCGGACCAGTAGGCAGGGTAGATCTCCAATGTGTCCCCCCGGAGGCGGAACTTGTTTCGGGAGAAATCCAGGTCATTGCGCTCATAGCGGATCTCCGCCAGTTTTCTCAGCACATCATCCAGAGGGTACTCCTGCCCCACCCGGAGGGAAATGACCATGCTTTTATAGTCGATGGGGTCACCCAGACCGTACAGACAGCTTACAGAGCTAACCACAATCACATCCCGCCGTTCAAACAGTGCGGAAGTGGCTGAATGGCGAAGCCGATCGATTTCCTCATTGACGGAAGCATCCTTTTCGATATAGGTATCCGTATGGGCGATATAGGCCTCCGGTTGGTAGTAATCGTAGTAGGAAATAAAATACTCCACTGCATTGTTGGGAAAAAACTCCCGGAACTCACTGCAAAGCTGGGCGGCCAAAGTCTTGTTGTGGGCCAGCACCAAAGTGGGGCGGTTCAGTTTTTCAATCACGGAAGCCATGGTAAAGGTCTTTCCGGAGCCGGTAACGCCCAGCAGGGTCTGCTCCCGCAGGCCCCAGTTGACACCGTTGACCAGCCCGGTGATGGCCTCCGGCTGGTCGCCGGAGGGCCTGTATTCCGATACAAGTTTGAATTTATCCATCGTTCCCTCCTAGATCAGCAAGCAGTCATCAAACCGCTGGCCCGACTGGGCCATGGAAACATAGTCGTCATCCGCCACCACAATGTGGTCTGCCAGATGGACATCCACGGCCTTCAGCGCCATGGCGATCCGCCGGGTGGTCTGCACATCCTCCCCGGAGGGTACCGCCACACCGCTTGGGTGATTATGCGCCAGCACCACGGTGGTAGCGTTGGCCCCCAGGGCCGTCTCCACGATCTTCCGCACGGAAATACCGGCGGAATTGACACTGCCCTCCCCTACTTCCTTACAGCAAAGGACCTTACACTTGGCATCCAGGCACAGCAGAAACACCGTTTCCACCCGCCGTCCGAAGAAAAAGGGCACCATGTATTCGGCACATTGCTCGATGGTGGTCAGAATGGTGTTCTGGGTAGACCGGTTCACCAGATAGTACCGCCCCAGCTCCGTGATCATTTTCAGATAGACCGCTGCGTTCTCTCCGATTCCCTGCACCTTCACCAGCTCCTCCACAGGAGCCTCCAGTACCTGGGCCAGAGACCCGAAATGATCGATGAGCTTATGGGCAATGGGATTGGTATCCTGTCTTGGGATGCAGTAGAAAAGCGCCAGCTCCAAAGCCTGTACATCTGTAAAGCTGTCCAGGCCGTTTCTTCGGAACTGTTCCTTCAGCCGCTGACGGTGGCCATCATGGATCGACATATTTTTCACCTCGCATGGGTTTTTATCTTGCTATTTTG
>JAXJVC010000375.1:0-7090 GCA_036308745.1 Oscillospiraceae bacterium
TTCGGGCAAACAAGGACAGTAAGGAGATGGGATCATGGTGAAACGTTCCCCGGTGCAGAAGGTGCTGGCGCTGGTACTGGCGGCGGCACTTTGGCTGGCGGTGATGCCCTGGCAGGCATTGGCGGCCCGGGCGGAGGAGGGCGGCTATGTCAGGGTCCGAAGTGGGGATGCTCTGACGGATGGAAGCTATGTGCTGGTGGACAGCGGCGGCTATGGGCCCCTTCTCTATGACGGAGAAAATGGCTGGATCACAGCGGCAAGGCCCGGGATAAACGGGGACACGGTGACAGACCCCCTGGGTGCGGTCTGGACCCTGACGGTCACCTCCCAAGGCGTGATCCTCCGGGACAGAGTGGGGACCTGTATTGCTCCGGTCGCCGGAGGCGAAAACGGCATCACTGCCGGGGAATATGCCTGGAGCGTCACCTGGAACGGGGACGCTGTTTCTTTTTACGGCACCGGCGGGGAAACAGCCGTGACCCTGGCCCGGAACGGAGACAGCGGCTACCGGGCATTCCGGCAGGAGCTGGTGGAAGGCTATCCCGAGGGCTACCCCAACACCTTCCGACTTTATAAATTTACAGCAGAGGCGGCGCCGCCCCAGGAGACCACCGCCCCCACCGAGACCTTGCCCTCCACCGAAGGGACTACGGAACCTACATTAGCGCCTACCCAGCCTTCCACAGAACCTTCCACAGCACCGACAGGGCCGGTGCTGGCCGGGGGAAACTACGTGATTTGGTGGGAAGGGATCGCCCTGTCGTCCCAAAGACTGTCGGACAGTTCCCGGTACTATGCCGGGACCAAGGTACAGCAGACGGGAAGCGGCCTGACAGGCTACACCACCCGGGAGGTCTGGACCCTGGCCTGGGATGGGGAGACCTGCACCCTTTCCTGCGGGGAGGAAAGGCTGGGAACCACGGCGGATTACGCAGGCATCTCCTACGGCACCGGGGATACCCGGTGGGTACTGGAACCGGAGGGGACCGGATACCGGATCAGAAATGCCGTCTCCGGGCGGTATGTCCGCTATGCCCCGGATTTTGAATGCTGGACTTCCGGCAAGACCTGGGAGGAAGCCACGGTGGTGCGCTTCGCCATCGGGGATGCCCCCGCTCAGCCGGAAATACCTACCCAGCCGACGGAAACGGAACCTACCGCTCCACCCGAGACCCAGCCTACGGAAGCACCGGAAAGACCTGCTGCCGGGGCGGTGGCCATGACCCCTGACGGCGGCGAGGTGCTTCCCGGCACGGTGACCCTTTCCTGTGAAACAGAAGGGGCGGCGATTTTTTACGCCACCTCCTCCAATGGGGAGACCTTTTCGGATTACGTGGAGTACCAGCAGCCCATAACTCTGAAGAAGGGGTTTGTTTCCTGCTACATCCGGGCCTACGCCCAGGCAGACGGACTGGCGCCGGGGGAGATCACCACCCGGTTCTTTGTGGAGCAGGAGGTCATGGGCAGGGGGCTGTACTTTGGCCAGCTTCACGCCCACTGCGAGTTTTCCGGGGGAACGGGAACGGTGGAGGAAGCCTACGCCTATGCCGCCCAGGTGCCGAATCTGGATTTTCTGGCCCTGACGGACCACTCCCATTCCTTTGACAATGCCCTTTCGGGCAGCATCCGGGAGGATGGCGGTCTGGTGAGCGCCGAGTGGGCCGCAGGCAAAGCCGCGGCAAAGGCGGCGACAAATCGGGATTTTGTGGGTATTTACGGCTACGAAATGGCCTGGCCCGAGAAAAAGCAATTGGGACACATCAACACCTTCAACACCCCGGGGTTTCAAAGCCGGGACCAGGGCGGCTATCAGGACATAGATACAGCCTTGCCCAACTACTATGACGCCCTGACCACCGTATCCGGCTCTGTCAGCCAGTTCAATCACCCGGGGACCATGTATGGAAGCTTCCGGAATTTTGGGTATTATTCCTCTGCCCGGGATGAAGCCATCCAGCTTTTGGAGGTGGGTACCGGGGCGGATGCCTATGATTACTACCATCAGGCCCTGGACGCGGGCTGGCACGTTGCCCCGGCGGCAAACCAAAATAACCGCAGCGGTCAGTGGGGCAATACCGACGAGCGCCGCACTGTGGTGCTGGCGGATTCCCTGACGGAAGCGGGAATTTACGATGCCATTCGCAATCACCGGGTCTATGCCACCCAGGACCGGGACCTGGAGATCACCTATACCCTGGATGACTATCCCATGGGTTCCATGCTGGAAAAGCGGGATGTGGGGCAGACGGTTGCCCTCCGGGTATCCGTAGCGGATGCTACTGACGGCGCCAGCTGCCTGGCGGCGGTGGTGAGTGAGGGCGGAAAAGTGCTGGAGGAGAAGCTGGTGACGGGTGGCGAGGTGAGCTTTGCCCTTTCCTCCTCTTACAGCTACTATTACATCCGCATCACCCAGCCCGATGGAGACACGGCGGCGACGGCCCCGGTCTGGATCGATGGGGAAGAGGATGTGGGCATCCTGGCCTTTACCGCGGACACAACCCAGCCGGAACCGGGACAGGAAGTGGAGCTGACCTTGTCCTTGTATAACAATGAGAAAACCCCGGTGAATGTGGAGAAAATCGAATTTTTCGTGGAGGACACGGCATTTTATACCACCAGAGAGATCGCGGCTGTCAGCCCGGGAGGAACAGCCGCCTGCAGGGTGCCCCTGACCTGGTCCCTGCCGGGGCAGGCGGTGGTTCGGGCGAAGGTCACGGCCCTTCTCGGCAGTGAGCAGCGGATCTTTGAAGCCAGCGTGACCCTGCATTATCTGCGTGGGGAGGGAGAGACGGAGCTGTTTGCCATCGGAGATGCCCGACGCAGTGAGACCGGAACCCCCTGCACCCTCCGGGGCTATGTGACGGCGGGTAATTCCGATCCATACAATACCTTCCCGGATGCCATTTACCTTCAGGATGAGACCGGCGGCATCGCCGTCACCTGCTTTACAGGGAACGGTGTGGAGATCGGCACACCCTTGGAGGTGACGGGAACGGTGGCCCGGGAGGGCGGCAATGTGGTGCTGGAGGCCATGGAATGGAAGCTCCTGGAGGGGGACCGCTACCGCTATGTGGCGGAAAGCCTTCCTCTGGGGGAGGCTATGAACGTGACCCTCCACGGCGGTGAGCTGCTGAAGGTCCAGGGAAAGGTGGTGGCGGTGACGCCCCTGGGTGACACTGGGGTATCCCGGTTCCAGCTGAAGGACGATGGCGGAAACATCGCCACGGTGGACATTGAGAGCGGAATCCTTTCCGGCTCCACAGGCCGAAATGAACTGGCCTATGTGGTGAAGGTGGGCAGAACGGTCCGGGCAGTGGGAATTTTACACCTGGCTTCCGATGGGGAGCCTGTCCTGCGGGTGCGCAACTGTGACGAGGTGATCTACGTGCCGTCCCTGCCCTATACCCCGGATGCCGGAGCGGAGGGAGATGCCAGCAACCCCAAAACGGGAGACAGACTGCTTCCCGGTCTGGCGGTCATAGCGGTGTGCATCGGAGGACTGCTCCTGGCAGTTCCCTGGAAACGGAAGAAATAAAGGAAGGGCGGAGGCTGTTGCCTCCGCCCTGCGACTATAATTTACGGCTTTGGGGACCCGTCGAAGCTGGGGTCGAATTCTTCCCCCAGGGGGGCGTGGTAATCCAGGTGGGCGGCAAGCTGGTCCACCATGGCGGGGAAACGCCGGAAGGCTTGCTCGTACCGCTCCAGCAGAGCCTCGTCCAAATGGAAGCACTTGTGATTAGCGTGGGGGAGCATCAGATTCTGGGCCACAGCGGCGGGGGCCAGGGACAGGACGGCCTTCAATAGCCTCCGGTCCTTTCCTGCCAGCACCCGGGTGCCAAAGGCCATGGTTTTCACACAGCGGTGGATGGCGGCGGGAGAGGCAGAGGGGAAAAACAAGGCGGCGGTGACGCATTCGCCCCGGGTCAGCTTCATGTGGCGGCTGAAATTCTGGGTGCAGGGTGGGGTTTTTCCGTCCTTTTCCAGCAGAAACCGGTCAAATTCCACCTCCAGCTCCACATGTCCGAAATCCCCGGCGGCAGATTCCGCCAGCACCAGGGGGTGAAGGGCGGAGTCCAGGCAGTAGTGGCACAGCAAGCCATAGAGGTAGGCTTGTCCCGCTTCGGAGGGGTTCTTCTTCAAAATCTCACAGGCCTGGGTGAAGAATTCCCGGCCGGACAGGGCGTGGGTACGTCTTGCCAGGGCGGCAAGGCTGTTTTGCATCAGGGGATTATAGTAAAAGAACAGGTCCGGGCCGTGGAGACCCACGTCATACATCCGGCGGAACCGCTGGATGGGCCGCTTCAGGTCGGGGCTGAGCTGCTCCAGAGCCTGGATGCCGAACCGGTAATGGGCATAGTTGGCGGGCATAAAATCACTTCCCAATGGGTTTTCTTTCATTTTACACGAAAAAGATAGCCGTGACCAGAGGGTTTACAAAAGTTTTATAAATTTTATGTAAACCGCACAAAGTTGCAAAGTTCCTTTTGGTGTGGTATAGTGGGAAAGGAAATTGCTGTGGATATACATACTGGCGCGGGAGCGCCCCAAGGGAGGCATGGGCGCTCCCGCGCCAGTGCATGAATAATTTTTACTACTGTTACTGAGGTGCCACCATGGAAACACGGAAATTATATTATGAAGACTGCCATTTATCTGCCTTTTCGGCGGTGGTTTTGTCCTGCGAAAAGGTAGAAAATGGGTACGACATAGTCCTGGATGCCACGGCCTTTTACCCCGAGGGCGGCGGACAGGCGGCAGACGTGGGCAAGCTGGGGACTATCCGGGTTCTCCACACCCGGGAAGCGGGGGATGCGGTGGTGCATTTGTGCGACGGTCCCCTGGAAGTGGGGCAAAGGGTGGAAGGCCGGATCGACTATGCTCACCGGTTTGACCTGATGCAGCAGCACACCGGCGAACACATTGTTTCCGGTATCATCAACCGCCGCTATGGCTATCACAACACCGGCTTCCATATGGGCTCCGATGTGATCACCATCGATTTTGACGGGGTGATTCCGGCGGAGGACCTGCCGTCCCTCGAGGCGGAGGCAAACTGCGCGGTGTGGCAGAATCTTTCGGTGCATTGCTGGGTGCCGGAGCCGGAGGAGCTGCCCAATGTTTTTTACCGCACCAAGCGGGCGCTGCCCTGGCCGGTGCGGATCGTCCGGGTGCCGGGGTATGACAGCTGTGCCTGCTGCGGTGTCCATGTGGCGGCCACCGGCGAGATCGGCATCATCAAGTTGTTCAGTGTCATGGGTTTCCGGGGCGGCAGCCGGATGGAAATGGCCTGCGGAAGACGGGCCTATGAGATGCTGAACGCTGCTTTTGATCAGAACCGGCAGGTGTCCCAGGCCTTTTCTGCCCAGATCACAGCCACCGGAGAGGCCGCCCGGCGGATGAATGAGGTGCTGGCCCAGCAGAAATACCGCATCGCGGGGCTGGAGAAGCAGATCTTCATCCTCACCGCGAAAGGCTACGCAGGCCGGGGAGATGTGGTCCACTTTGAAGAGGACCTGGAGCCGGCGGCGGTCCGGGACCTGGCGGATGCCATTGGGGAAGTTTGCGGCGGCACTGCGGCGGTATTCAGCGGCAGTGACGGCAGCGGCTACAGCTACTGCCTGGTGAGCCGCCAGGGGGACCTGCGGCAGCTTGGCAAGGCCATGACCCAGGCACTTCGGGGCCGGGGCGGCGGAAAGCCCGGCTTCCAGCAGGGCAGGGTCCAGGCGGCAAAATCGGAGATCGTGGAATTCTTTGCGAATCTGTAAGAGACAGGGGCGGGTCACCGTCCCTGTTTTTGCACCTTAAGCGCCGCAGGCGCAATGGCTTCCCCCGGGGGGAGGGCTTGGGGCGCTGCCGCGCCAGTACTTGGAACGATAATTTCTCTCCCGGGTTGATGCAAATTATTCACAAAATCGACTTTTATTCTATTTACAGGTGTGCTATAATACGGTAAATTGGTTTGTTATTGCCATCTGGAATACAAAGGAGTACATGAAATGGGACTTTTCGATAAAATTTTCGGCACCCGTTCCCAGCGGGAGATCAAGAAGATCCAGCCCACTGTGGATAAGATCCTGGCTCTGGAACAGGAATACAAGAATCTCTCCGAGGAGGCCCTTCAGGGAAAGACCGGGGAGTTTAAGGAGCGGCTTGCCCAGGGCGAAAGCCTGGACGACATTCTCCCCGAGGCCTTTGCCGCCATCCGGGAGGCCGCGGACCGGGTACTGGGCATGCGGCCCTATCCCGTCCAGCTCATCGGCGGCATCGTCCTGCATCAGGGACGGATCGCGGAAATGAAGACCGGTGAAGGCAAGACCCTGGTGGCCATCCTTCCCTGCTACTTAAACGCCCTGACCGGCGATGGTGTCCATGTGGTCACCGTCAACGAGTACCTTGCCAAGCGTGACTCCGAGTGGATGGGTAAGGTCCACCGGTACATGGGCCTGTCTGTAGGTCTGGTGATTCCCGGCATGACCCCCGCCGAGCGCCGGGCCGCCTACGCCGCCGACATTACTTACTGCACCAACAATGAGCTGGGCTTCGACTATCTGCGGGACAACATGGCCATCTACAAGACCGAGCTTGTCCAGCGGGGCCATAATTTCGCCATTGTGGACGAGGTGGACTCCATCCTTATCGATGAGGCCCGTACCCCTCTGATCATCTCCGGCAAGGGCGAGGATTCCTCCAAGCTCTATGAAATGGCGGATTACTTCGTGTCCACCCTCCGCAAGCAGGTCTTTGCCAAGACCGAGGCCAAGGAGGAGCAGGACAACTACGACTGCGACTACTTCGTGGACGAAAAGGCCCGCACCGTCTCCCTGACTGCCAGCGGCATTGCCAAGGCGGAAAAGTATTTCGGTGTGGAAAACCTGGCGGACGCGGATAACGCCACTCTGTCCCACCACCTGAACCAGGCCATGAAGGCCCGGGGCCTGATGAAGAAGGACATCGACTATGTGGTGAAGGACGGCCAGATCATCATCGTGGACGAGTTCACCGGCCGTCTGATGTATGGCCGCCGGTATAACGAGGGCCTCCACCAGGCCATCGAGGCCAAGGAAGGCGTCCAGGTGGCAGGGGAAAGCAA
>JAXJVC010000376.1:0-4669 GCA_036308745.1 Oscillospiraceae bacterium
GGAAAGACCGACCCGCATTCTGGCTCCGGGGGGCTCGTTCATCTGGCCGAAGACCATGGCGGTCTTGCTGATAACGCCGGATTCGGTCATTTCGTTATAAAGGTCGTTGCCCTCACGGGTACGCTCGCCAACGCCGGTAAAAACGGAAATACCGCCCTGGGCCTTGGCCACATTGTTGATCAGCTCCATAATCAGAACCGTCTTGCCAACGCCTGCACCGCCAAACAGACCGATCTTACCGCCCTTGGCGTAGGGGCAGATCAGGTCGATGACCTTGATGCCGGTCTCCAGGATCTCGGTAGCGGACTGCTGCTCCTC
This sequence comes from Oscillospiraceae bacterium, assembly GCA_036308745.1. GTDB lineage: Bacteria > Bacillota > Clostridia > Oscillospirales > Oscillospiraceae > Faecousia. The sequence continues at coordinate 319 of JAXJVC010000376.1, forward strand.
GTAGGAGGGAGCGGGACGGTGGATGGGCCAGCTTTCAGCGCCCTGGACAGCTTCCTTGTTGTCGATGGGCTGACCAAGCAGGTTGAAGACACGGCCCAGGCATTCATCGCCAACAGGTACGGAAATGGGGGCGCCGGTGTCCACCGCTTCCACGCCTCTCTGGAGGCCGTCGGTGGAGGACATAGCGATGCAGCGGACCACATTGTCGCCGATGTGCTGAGCGACCTCGGCAATGATGGTATTCTCACCATTGGGGACTTCGATGGCGTTGAGCAGCTGAGGCAGCTGGTCATCGGCGAAGCGGATGTCAAGAACAGGACCCATGACCTGGATCACAGTTCCTATATTTTTAGCCATTGGATTCAACTCCTTGTGTTGAAATAAAGCTTAAGAGCCGGCGACGATCTCGGTGATCTCCTGGGTGATGGCAGCCTGACGGGCCCGGTTGAACTTCAGGCTCAGGTCAGCGATCATTTCGTCGGCGTTCTGGGTTGCGGAGTCCATTGCGGAGCGGCGGGCAGCCTGCTCGGCGGCGCGGCTTTCGCAGAGGGCACCATAGAGAATGCCGCCCAGATATTCGGGAACGATGGCAGCGAAGACTTCCTCACTGTCGGGCTCATAGATGATGCCGTGGGAAGCGGGGGCATCCCGGTGCTCCTTGTCCGGCACCAGGGGCAGCAGCTGCATGGCGTCAGGGGTCTGGGACAGGACGGAAACGAAGTTGGTGTAAGCCACATGGACTTCGTCAAATTCGCCTGCCAGGAAGGCCTTGCTCAGCTGCTTGGAGATGGAGAAGCAGTCGCCGATGGAAACATCGGCAGCCTCTGCATAGTTTTCGGTCAGCACAGGCACATGATGGGACTTAAAATAGTCCACCGCTTTCTTGCCGATGGGCAGCACCACAGCATCTCTGTCTGCGATCCGGCTCTGGACCAGCTTCAGAATATTGCTGTTGTAGCCGCCTGCCAGACCCCGGTCACCGGCAATGACAATATATATCATTTTCTTAACAGGGCGGGCCTTCAGATAGGGAGAGAAGAACTCCCGGTTGGAGGCCAGAATGTCATTGACCGTATTGTGAAGGATCTGAAAGTAGGGGCGGGAATTCTGGATCTGCGCCTGGGCGCGGCGAAGCTTGGAGGCAGCGACCATTTCCATGGCTTTGGTGATCTGCTTCGTGCTCTCCATGCTTCGGATACGGTTTTTGATTTCCTTGGTGGAAACGCCAGCCATGGGCAACCTCCTCCCTTACGCCTTGAACTGGGCTACCAGCTCGTCCAGGGCGGTCTTCAGGCCGTTCTCGGTTTCCGTCTCCAGCTTGCCGGAGGTCCGAATGGCTTCGAGAACCTGATAGTGGTGGTTGTCCATATGCTCTTCCAGACGCTTCTCAAATTCAGGAACGTCATCGACTGCGATCTCGTTGAGATAACCGTGGGTGACGGCATAGATGATGCACACCTGATGGGCCACTTCCTTGGGAGCATTGTTGCGCTGCTTCAGGACAGCCACGATCCGCTCACCCAGGGCAAGTCTTGCCTTGGTATCAGCATCCAGGTCGGAGCCGAACTGAGCAAAGCTCTGCAGCTCCCGGTACTGGGAGTACAGCAGCTTCAGGGAGCCTGCCACCTTCTTCATGGCCTTGATCTGGGCGTCACCGCCGACACGGGAGACGGAGATACCGGGGTTAACGGCGGGCATGACGCCTGCGTTGAACAGCTCGGTCTCCAGGAAAATCTGGCCGTCGGTGATGGAGATAACGTTGGTGGGAATGTAGGCGGAAACGTCGCCTGCCTGGGTCTCGATGATGGGGAGCGCGGTAAGAGAACCGCCGCCCAGCTCGGGAGACAGCTGCGCCGCACGCTCCAGAAGACGGGAGTGGAGGTAGAAAACGTCGCCGGGGTAAGCTTCCCGTCCGGGGGGACGGCGGATCAGCAGGGAAATGGCACGATAGGCCACTGCGTGCTTACTCAGGTCGTCGTAGATCACCAGAACATCCTTGCCCTGGTGCATGAAATGCTCACCCATGGAGCAGCCGGCGTAGGGGGCGATATACTGCATGGGAGCCAGCTCGGAAGCGGAAGCAGCCACCACAATGGTGTAGTCCATAGCGCCGCCTGCAGTCAGGTTTTCCACCACCTGCGCCACAGTGGAACGCTTCTGACCGATGGCAACGTAGATACAGATCACGTTCTTGCCCTTCTGGTTCAGAATGGTATCGGTGGCGATGGTGGTCTTACCGGTCTGACGGTCACCGATGATCAGCTCACGCTGGCCACGGCCGATGGGAATCATGGAGTCGATGGCCTTGATACCGGTCTGGAGGGGGCGGTTGACGTGCTGACGCTCGATAATGCCGGGTGCGGGCATCTCGATGGGGCGGTAGCCCTCTGCGGTAATGGCACCCTTGCCGTCAATGGGTTCGCCCAGAGCGTTAACAACGCGGCCGATAAGGGCTTCGCCAACGGGGACAGACACCACCCGGCCGGTACGCTTAACAATGTCACCTTCCTTGATACCCTGGTCGGAACCAAGAACGGTGATGGAGACGGTGTCCTCTTCCATGTTCTGTGCCATGCCGTAGGAGCCGTCGGGGAATTCCACCAGCTCGCCGGCCATGCACTTGTCCAGGCCGGAGGCCTTGGCAATGCCGTCGCCTACCAGAATGACGACGCCGGTTTCGCTGACTTCAATTTTGTTTTCGTAGTTCTTGATCTGACTACGAATGATTTTCGTTATTTCTTCGGGTCTAAGTTCCATACAGTCCCTGCTTTCTCGTCAGAGTACGGTGTTTTTCAGCAGAACCCGGATGGTATCCAGACGATGGGATACGGTATCATCCAGGCGCTTACCGTCGTAGTCCAGGCGGACGCCGCCCAAACAAGAGGGGTCGATGCGGTTGCGCAGTTCAATGTGCTTTCCTGTGACACGGCAGAGTTTTTCCGTGAGCTTTTCCGTCTGGGCGGGGCTGAGAGCCACGGCAGTGACGGCGGTAACGCTCAGAATGCCGTTGTCCTGGTTGTACAGCTCGGTGTAGGCATCACAGCAGTCAGAAAAATGGCGGATATAGCCCTTTTCTGTCAGGATCTTCAGAAAGTTCAGAAGATAGGGATGCACCTTGCCCCGAAAACTGGTGTCCAGGATCTGACAGCGCTCTGCTTTGGACAGATTGGGGGAGGAGAGGAGGCGGATAAAGTCCGGCTCCTGGCGGAAGCTCAGCTGAAGTACCTTCAGCTCTGCTCCGATGGCCTGGCTCAGGTTTTCCTCTTTTGCCAGGGCATACAGGGATTCGCCGTAAACATTTCCGACTTCAGTCATACTTCTTCACCCAATTCGTCAATGAAGCGGTCAATGAGCTGCTCCTGATCGGCGGTATTCAGTTCCCGCTGCACGACCTTGCCGGCAATGGCCATGGCCAGACCGGAGATCTCATTCTTGGCATCGTTGATGGCCTTCTTCTTTTCCATCTCGATGTCAGAAGCTGCCTTCTGCTTGATCTGTGCGGCGGCTTCCTGAGCCTGGCCGATGATCTCTTCGCTGCGCAGCTGGGCAGTCTTCTGGGCACTGACGATCAGATCATCAGCCTTTGCCTTTGCCTGGCGCATATTCTGCTCATAGGTCTCCTTGATGGCCTTGGCTTCCGCGTGGGCAGCCTGGGCATCGGTGATCTCCTTGTCAGCCGCCTCCCGGCGCTGGTCAAGGATAACCAGGATCTTGTCCCAGAAGAACCGTTTGAACACGTACAATTGAATGAACAGATTGCAGATGGCGGCAATCAAGGTTGCAGGGTTAACTGCTACAAGAGATTGATATAGGGTCTCCACTGATTGGCCTCCTTCCGGTTGAAATCAAAATCGATCAGTTCCGAAAGATCAGCCCAGGTAGTTCATGAACATGCCGGGGGCGGCAAAGATCAGCAGCAGGCCGGTGACGAAGCCGTAGATACCGGTGGTCTCGGACAGTGCGATACCCAGGATCATGGTGCTGGTGACGTCACCCTTGCACTCGGGCTGACGGCCGACAGCTTCACAGGCAGCGGCGGCACAGTTACCTTCGCCGATACCAGGGCCGATACCTGCGATCAGAGCCAGACCTGCACCGATGGCGCAGCCAGCCAGGGCGATGCCTTTTGCCAGAACAGTGTAATCCATAAAATAGTTCCTCCTAAAATATAGTACGATGTGTTTATTCAAATGGCCATTGGCTTAGTCGCCGGCGGCCTGTTTGATGAAGAGGGTGGTCAGGGTACAGAAGATGAACGCCTGAATGCAACCGCCGAACCAGTCGAAGTACAGGCTGGGCAGTGCAGGAATGCCGATGGTCAGCCAGGGGTAGTCGGCACCCAGGTTGGTGA
>JAXJVC010000377.1:0-3989 GCA_036308745.1 Oscillospiraceae bacterium
CCCCGGTTGGAGACCAGGCTGAATTTCACTTCCTCGATGGCAGGTACGCCGCCAGCTTTGGCATAGCTGGGATGCCAGGTCCGCATATAGGGCAGGTCGTAGACTGCGTCCATTTCCTCCGTGGTCAGGGGCTTCTGGGGCGGATTCTGCACCACAAATTCCCTGCCGTAAGGCTCTGCCAGACGCTTGGCAGTAAAAGGATCGCAGTTGCCGTACTGGATCTTAAAAGATTCTGCGTATTTGCGCTTGTTGGCCTTCAACTCCTCGAAGCTGGGAAGCACGATAGTGGGCAGGCTTTCGTCAAGATCAGAAGTTTTGAATACGGTGCCGTCGATGTAGGTGATGTCCTTCACATCCATGCCGGCGTTCAGAGCCTCTGCAATTTCGACGATGCTCTTTTCGCCCATGCCGTACATCAGAAGGTCGGCCTGAGAATCCAGCAGAATGGAGCGCTTCATAGTTTCGGACCAGTAGTCGTAATGGCCCAGCCGCCGCAGGCTGGCCTCAATACCGCCGATGAGGATGGGTACATCTTTGTAGGTCTGGCGGATGAGGTTACAGTAACAAACAGTGGCGTAGTCAGGCCGCTTTCCCATGACCCCGCCGGGAGTAAAGGCATCGGTTTTGCGCTTGTGCTTGGTGACGGAATAATGGTTCACCATGGAATCCATATTGCCGCCGGAAACCAGGAAGCCCAGGCGGGGCCGACCGAACACATCGATGGACTTGGGATTGCGCCAGTCAGGCTGGGAGATAATACCCACACTGTAGCCGTGGTGTTCCAGAATGCGGCTGATGATGGCGTGTCCAAAGGAGGGGTGGTCCACATAAGCGTCGCCTATGACGTAGACGAAATCGCACTGTTCCCAGCCCCGGTCCAGCATCTGCTGTTTATTGATGGGCAAAAAATCCATAGCTTGCCTCCAAAAGTACATATTTAATTTATTATAGCAGATTTGCGGGGGAAAGGGAAGTGTAAAAAAAGGGCGGGACCTTTTCCAGAAAGATCCCGCCCAGTCAGGGGTATTTACTTTTTCTGCAGCTGTTCCAGTGCCTTTACCACGGCTTCCGGCATGGGAACTCCGGCAAGACCCAGGTTTTCTACGATGGACAGCACCTCATTGGAGCAAAAGCCGATACACACAGCATCCCGGACATAATCCGCGCCCAGCAGACCATCAATCTGAACAGCCACCAGTACAAACAGAAGCATCAGCCCCTTTTTGCAAAGGCCTTTCAGCCCATATGTGGAGTTATAAGAACCGGTCTCCGACTTGTTGCTGTTGTGAAACACCAACGCCACAATGCTTCCGGAAAGGTAGTCTATCGCCATGCACATGAGAAGCGCCATAAGAGCAGAATCCCAGCCGCCAAAAGCCCAGGCAAGACCTGCGCCCACAACACCGAAAATGGTGCAAACAGTCTCCTTCATCCTCACTCACCTCCTCCCGGATTAAGAAGTCCCTTCACCCCTGACAGAAAAAAGCATCCGGATTGCACGGCTTTGTGCAACCCGGATGAAAAATTATTTGCGCGTGACCTTGCGCTTCTCTCCGTCAGGACCAACAATGTAGGTGTTTTCCAGGTGGCCTACAAGGCTTGCCTTCACGGAATCGATGTAGACGCGGCGGAGTTCATCCCGTTCGGTGAGTTCTTCGGGGGTCAGTCCTTCGGCTTTTGCTTTTCTTGCCAGCTCGTTGATTCTGTCGATGACTTCGTTCATGTTCATGATTGATACCTCTTACACATAGCGGTGGATCACCACTGAAATTCGATCTTTTTTTGTCCGTCCGTTGACGGCGGAAAGCTTGATTTTTCCCAATCCTCTGACAGAGATTTTTGCGCCCTGCGGCACGGTTTTGTCTGGCTTTTCGCAGGGCAAACCGTCGATGGCGGTCTTGCCTGCGCTGACATATTGTGCTGCCAGACTGCGGCCGATGCGAAAGCCGGAGGAGATGACGCTGTCCAGCCGTAAGGATGCCAGAGTGTCTTTGATCTCCTTAACTTCCGGCTCTGGAATGTTGGCTTTTTCCAGGGAAATCTGCTCCAAATGGAGCTTTGTGCGGCCTGCGGAGGTGAAATTCTGGAGGATATAGGGGGCAATTTCCGCTGTGACAAAGAAGTCACAGCTTCCCTGATCCACGCAGATGTCTCCTACGGTCTCCCGGCCGATGCCTGCCCCCATCAGCGCCCCGAGGAAATCCCGGTGGTTGGGGCTGTCTCCCTGATAAAAGACTGCCCGCAGGCAGACACAGGGGCTGTCCTCGTCAAAAAGGGTGGATTCTTCCAGATATTCTGGCAAATACACCAGCATTTTTCGCTCCGCGTCGGCATAGCCGCCAAAGGCGTGAAGACCCTCCGGTTCTCCGAAAAGGAATTTTGCCATTTCCAGCTCCCTGGGGGAGAGGAAACAGGTGTTGGCGGGAATGTTTTTCCGGATTCCTGCGTTGACCTTGTCCCATAATTTTGCCAGAAGCAGTCGATCCTCCGGGGTACGGGCGATTTTTTCGATATTACTGCGGTCCATTGCATCACCAATTCTTATTATAACACATCTTTCCCGGACTGAAAAGAAGTTTTTCTTGTGCGGAGCCGATTTCTGGGTTATAATGGGGAAAATACTGCTTGAGGAGCACGAATTATGGTCATTGGTGTCATCGGCGGCGGCGCGTCGGGAATGGCGGCGGCATTGGCCGCGGCGGAAAAGGAAGAAAACCAGGTGATTTTGATGGAGCGGCAGGCTCGGGTGGGTCGAAAATTGCAGGCTACGGGAAACGGCCGCTGTAATTTGACGAACCTTCATGCCGGGGAGCGGGGCTATCATGGTGAAGATGCGGCCTTCGCGGGCTATGCCATCGGGCAGTTTGGCCCGGAATCGACCTTAAACTGGTTCCGGGAACTGGGATTATTCACGGTTTGGGAGGAATCCGGGCGGGTGTATCCCTACTCCGATCAGGCAAATTCTGTGGTGGATGTGCTGCGGTTTGCTTTGGAAAGACCCAATATTACCCAAAAACTGGGGTTTGAAGTGGAAAAAGTGAAGGTGCAGGAAGGCGGTTTTGCTGTGTCAGGCGGCGGGGAAACGGTGCGCTGTGACCGTTTAATCGTGGCCTGTGGCGGATTGGCGGGCACCAAATTGGGTGGAACCATGTCCGGTTATAAGCTGCTGCGGAGCCTGGGCCACCGCTGTACGAAACTGCGGCCTACCCTGGTCCAGCTGAAATCCGGCTGGGGCGGCGTGGTGGGACTGAAGGGCGTTCGTGCTAACTGCCGGGCTGCCATTTACCATAACGGCGTGAAATTCTCCGAGAGCCAGGGGGAACTCCAGTTTACCGAGTATGGCCTGTCCGGTCCCGTGATTTTTGAAATTTCCCGGGATGTGTGCCAGGAGAAGGGCGACTGGCGATGCCGTCTGGACTTCCTGCCCCAGATGGCGGAAGATGCACTGGAAGCAGAGCTGCTGCGAAGAAAGCAAACGGGTCTGCCTGCCACGGAACTGCTGACGGGCATTCTCCATAACCGCCTCGGCCGGGTACTGACCCAGGCGGCAGGTATTTCATCCCAGCGGCAGATTGCGGAACTGACAGACTATGAGATCCGGGAAGCGGTCCGGGCGGTGAAGGCCTTTGATGTGGCCCTGACGGAACCTCTGGGCATGGACAGCGCTCAGGTCACCGCAGGCGGTATTCTGACCAGGGAATTTGATGAAAAGACCATGGAAAGCCGTATCGTGCCGGGGCTGTACGCCTGCGGCGAAGTGCTGGATATTGACGGCGATTGCGGCGGATACAATTTACAGTGGGCATGGAGCTCCGGACGTTTGGCGGGCCTTCATGCGGGAGGAAACTTATGATTCGATTGCGGGATATTTCTCTGCCCCCGGAGCACAATGCGCACCAGCTCCAGTTTGAGGCAGCCCAGATGCTGCGCATTTCCAATTCCAAGATCCGGCAGCTTCGGATCGTCCGCCGCAGTGTGGATGCCCGGAA
>JAXJVC010000378.1:0-1548 GCA_036308745.1 Oscillospiraceae bacterium
CCATTCTGCCGGGGCAATGATGGCCTCGTGACTGTGTTCCACATCGTACTGGGGAACTTCGCCCTCATTGACCTTCATCTTTTTCTGCAGGAAATCCACGGTGAATTTCTTCTGCAGAAGTGCGGCACCTTTGTACTTTTCGTTCCGGAGGATGCTTTCTACCGTACATCTCTGCCATGATGGTTTTCCTGCGGGGGAGGGAATGTTCTGCTTGGTCAGGTAGGTTGCGATGGCATTGCTGGACTTGCCTTCCATATACATCCGGTAAATGCTCCGCACAATTTCTGCTTCCTCCGGTACGACTTCCGGCAGTCCGTCCGCACCTTTGCGGTAACCCAGAAAATGACCATAGGGAATGCTGACCTTGCCATCTGCGAACCGCTTCCGTTGGCCCCAGGTAACGTTCTCGGAAATGGATCGGCTTTCCTCCTGGGCAAGGCTGGACATGATGGTGATCAGCAGTTCTCCCTTGGAGTCCAGTGTCCAGATGTTCTCTTTTTCAAAATACACCTCCACACCGGCATCCTTCAGCTTCCGGACGGTGGTAAGGCTGTCGACAGTATTTCGGGCAAAACGGCTCACACTCTTAGTCACGATCAGGTCAATTTTGCCATCCAGGGCATCCTGCACCATGCGGTTGAATCCCTCACGGCGTTTGGTGTTGGTGGCGGAGATACCTTCATCGGTATACACGTTCACGAACTGCCAGTCGGGGCGGCTGCGGATGTATCGTGTATAATAATCTACCTGGGCCTCATAGCTGGTCAGCTGTTCCTCGCTGTCTGTGGATACACGGGCATAACCGGCTACTTTGCGAAATGTGGTGGCTGCTTTGGGAATCCGGGTGTGTGGATCTATGGTTGCCGGGATTACGGTGATATTCTTAGCAGGCATTCTGATATGCCCTCCTTTCCAATGCTTTCTGACGGGCAGCTTCTTTCATTTTCGGAGTCCAGCTTTGCTGTCTGGAGCGGTCTTGCCACAGTTTAACGATTTGCTCTCCACCGGAAAGGGTAAGTACCAGAGAATTGTCATTGTAGGCGTGTATATCCGTTATTTCACTGATACCGCCCATCTCGTCAACCAGGGAATCCAGAACTGCTTCCGGAATTGCCTTGGAGGGGCAGGATGCTTTGCCCAGGGTATTGTAAGTGGTGCAGATCCAGACAGGACCGGTTTTCCGGATCTTTCTTCGGTAATGCTTACCGCAACAGGCGCAAGTGATGCGTCCTGTAAAAGGGAAAGATCCGGATTCATGAGGTTTTGCGAACTGTTCTGCCCGGCGGGCCATCTCTAACTGTACCAATGTATAGGTACCGATATCAATGATCGGCTCATGGCTTGCTTCAATATGATACTGTGGCAGTTCTCCGTGGTTGACCAGAGTGCGCTTTGTCAGATGGTTTTCCCGGTACTTAGTCTGAAGCAGCAAATTGCCGGTATAGGTATAGTTCCGGAGAACCTTTTGTACCGAACTCTGATGCCAGGTGAATCCCTGTTGGGTGAGGATTCCGGATGCGTTAAGCCGCTTCATGATGGCGACTACTC
>JAXJVC010000379.1:0-1571 GCA_036308745.1 Oscillospiraceae bacterium
AGATCCAGCACAATATTCAATGCCGCCGCCAGCAGCAGGAAGCCCAGGGCAGACACGCTGTCACCCAGACCACGAAGGATGCCGGAGAGCATATTATAGAAGAAGAAACCGATGATGCCAAAGAAATAGATATTCAGATAAGATGTACACCAGTCAATGATGGAAGCAGGGGTATCCAGCAGATTCAGCAGCGGCCGGGTGATGATGGGGCCGATCACCATAATAAAGATGGTAGCAAGAAAGGTTAGGGCAATGCAGTTGCCGATACCCTTGCTCAGCCCCTCCCGGTCCCTTGCGCCGAAGCTCTGGGAAACCACGATGCCCGCGCCGGTGGAGATGCCCACAAACAGCGCCAGCAGCAGATTCAAAATGGGGCTTGCGCTGCCCACCGCGGCCAGGGCATTGTCGCCCACATAAATGCCCACGATGACCGAGTCAGCCGTGTTGTACAGCTGCTGGGCGATGTTGCCAAGGAGCATGGGGACAGAAAACTCCATGATCCGTTTCCAGGGTGAACCCTGGGTCATATCCTTGGCGGAAAACAATTCTTTCAGGCGCATTTCTTTCACTCCTGTTCTTTCTCAATCACCTACATTTTAACCCAGAACCGCAAGAAATGCAACCAATTTCTTGCGGTTTTACCCCGTTTAGTAGTTGTTTCATAATACAACATTGACAATTGACACCAAATCGTTTATAGTATATTTGGTTGAATTGCGTAATAACTCAAACTAACATAAAGGATTAGGTGATTAACATGTATATGGATGCCTATAAGCGCTGGCTGGAGACCGACCTGGAAGACCCCGCGCTGACTGCTGAACTGCAGAAGATCCAGGGCCAGGAGGAAGAGATCAAGGACCGCTTTGCTGTAAGCCTGAAGTTCGGCACCGCCGGCCTGCGTGGTGTTCTGGGCGCCGGTTCCAACCGAATGAATATTTATGTTGTTCGTCAGGCCACACAGGGTCTGGCAAACTGGGTCAAGACCCAGGGCGGCAACCAGCTGGTGGCCATTTCTTACGACAGCCGCATCAATTCCGATGTGTTCGCCAAGAATGCCGCTTGCGTTCTGGCTGCCAATGGCATCAAGGTTCGCATTTACGATGCCCTGATGCCCGTCCCCGCCCTGTCTTTTGCTACCCGCTACTATGAAGCCAACGCCGGCATCATGGTCACCGCTTCCCACAACCCCGCCAAGTACAACGGCTACAAGGCCTACGGCCCCGACGGCTGCCAGATGACTGACGATGCCGCCGCTGTTGTCTACGCCGAGATCCAGAACACCGATATTCTCACCGGTGCCAAGATGATCTCCTTCGAGGAAGGCCTGGAGAAGGGCCTCATCGAGTATGTGGGCGAAGACTGCAAGGAAGCCCTGTACGATGCCATCAAGGCTCGCTCCATCCGTCCCGGCCTGTGCAAGACCGCCGGCCTGAAGCTGGTCTACTCCCCCCTGAACGGCTCCGGCCTGGTACCCGTCATGCGTGTCCAGAACGACATCGGTATCGACGACATCACCATCGTTCCCGAGCAGCAGTATCCCGATGGCAACTTCCCCACCTGCCCCTACC
>JAXJVC010000380.1:0-2846 GCA_036308745.1 Oscillospiraceae bacterium
GTTGTTGATGATGCCGGGGTAGGACTCGTCGGTCTCGCCCAGGGGCTCACGGTTGATCAGGATCAGGGGGATGTCAGCAGCGACGACCTTGTCGATGATGACTTCGGCAGAAGAGGTCTGAACCAGGTTGCAGATGATGACGTCCATCTTCTGAGTGATGAAGGTGTCGATCTGGTTGGTCTGCTCAGCCATGTCGTTCTTGCCGTCGACCATGGTGATCTCGTACTTAACAGTATCGGTCTCCAGAGTCTTGAAGTAGTTCTCAATCTCCTGACGGTACAGGGTCATGAAGTTGTCGTTGTACTGGTAGATAGCAACGCCGACCTTGTAGGTCTTGACATCGCCGGAACCGCCGTTGGCGCCGCAAGCGACCAGGGACAGAGCCATTACCAGAACGAGAGCCAGTGCAATGATCTTTTTCATATTGGTATGTTCCTCCTTTTTTGATGACGGATTATTCCGTCTCAATTGTGGGTATTATACCTTAATTTCCATTGCTTGTAAACACCAAAAACAGCAAAATTGACCAAAATCCAGACCTCCTTTGATTTTTCAGCCAAACCAACAAAAAGAACGGATAATTTTTGTGGATGTACACCATCCCCAGTCTTTTCCTGTTTTTACACGAAATACAATCGTTTTTCCATTGTGGCTCTTTCGTCTGCGGGCGCAAGATACGCGCGAGAACCGGTCTCAGTTCCAGCGCCCGGGGCGGGCGGATAATGTCTGTCCCCGCCTTTCCTTTCATTTGGTTGACCAAAAGGTGTTTCTATTTTTTAACTATTTTTGACAAATACATGGAATCTATCCGAAAATGGAAAATGCCATTGACTTTACTACACTAATGTAGTAATATCAACTGGCAACTAAAAAACGACAAAGGAAATTCTTAGGAAAGTGGCCGCAAGCCCGCCGACGGAGTAACACTCTCAGGCATCTGGATGCAGATAAGGACTAAGAATGGATGTGGCTCTGGAGAATCCCGGAAAGCGGGTACCGAAGGTGCAAGGCAGTCAAACTGCTGAATCTCTCAGGTAAAAGGACAGAGTGGGTATATCGGGAATTGACCAATTCCTACCCATTTTCTCGCCGGAGCATTTTGCTTTCGGCGTTTTTTCTTTGCAAAAACGAAAGATATAAGAAGAGGTAATGAAAATGGAATCTATCCTGACAAACATCGTGGCAGCAGTCAACGATGTCCTGTGGAACAAGTATTTGGTTCTGCTTTTCCTGCTGCTGGGCAGCGGTATTTTCTTCACCATCCGCACCGGCTTCGTCCAGGTCCGGAAGTTTGGGGAAGGTATGCGCCTGGTCTTCGGCAACATCAATCTGAAGGGCAAGGCCGCCGGTAAAGACGGCATGAGTTCCTTCCAGGCCCTGGCCACCGCCATCGCTGCTCAGGTCGGCACCGGCAACATCGCCGGCTGTGCTTCCGCTCTGGTCTCCGGCGGCCCCGGTGCTGTGTTCTGGATGTGGGTCTCCGCCTTCTTCGGCATGGCCACCATCTACGGCGAGGCTGTTCTGGCTCAGAAGTACAAGGAAGTCGGCAAGGACGGCGCTGTTTCCGGCGGCCCCATCTACTACATCAAGGCTGCTTTCAAGGGCGCGCTGGGTAAGGTCATGGCAGCATTCTTCGCCATCGCCATCATCCTGGCCCTGGGCTTTATGGGCAACATGGTCCAGTCCAACTCCATCGGTGACGCATTCTTCACCGCTTTCGGTGTTCCCAAGCTGGCTACCGGCATCGTCATCGCCGCCATTTCCGCATTCATCTTCCTGGGCGGCGTAAAGCGTATTGCCGCCATCACCGAGAAGCTGGTTCCCATTATGGCCTGCTTCTACATCCTGGGTTCTCTGGTTGCCATCGCTATGAACGCCGGGAACATCCTGCCCGCTTTCCAGTCCATTTTTGTGGGCGCTTTTACCCCTCAGGCCGTCATGGGCGGTGCCATCGGTATCAGCATCAAGGAAGCCATCCGCTTCGGCGTTGCCCGCGGTCTGTTCTCCAACGAGGCCGGCATGGGTTCTACTCCCCATGCCCATGCTATGGCTAAGGTAGAAAAGCCCCAGGACCAGGGCGCAGTCGCTATGGTGGGTGTGTTCATCGACACCTTCATCGTCCTGACCATGACCGCACTGGTCATCCTGACCTCCGGCGTACTGGGTACCACCGGCGCTGACGGCGAAATGCTCACCGCCACCGCACTGGCTCAGGCTGCCTTCAACAATTCCTTCGGTACCTTCGGCAATGCCTTCGTTGCCATCTGCCTGCTGTTCTTCGCCTTCTCCACCATCATTGGCTGGTACTTCTTCGGCGAAGCTAACGTCAAGGCTCTGTTCAAGGGCAGCAAGAAGGCCACCGTCGCCTATGGTGTCATCGCTTTGGTGTTCATCGTGGTAGGTTCCTTCCAGAAGGTCGGTCTGGTCTGGGATATGTCTGATATGTTCAATGGTCTGATGGTCATCCCCAACCTGCTGGCTGTCCTGGCCCTCAGCGGCATGGTCGCTAAGTTTGCCAAGGACGATACCTTCCGCGGATAATAGGATACGGGACTGCTGTAAAACTTTCGTTTTGCAGCAGTCCTCATTTTTATCCTTAGCCTCACGCAGGTACTGATAGCCCTTTATGTGCGCAGGAACAGCGATTTCGTGAAGAATTTCTGTCACTAACTGTTCTGCTTCCTGCACATCTACGTGAGGATGTACAAACGAGATAACTGTGCCGTTTACCATTCTCCTTAAGTTTTCAATCACTTTTTCAATGCTGCATGGTTTGCGAGTCAGTTCCCTTACTCCCAAATGTGCTACAGAAGATGCCACATAATTGCTAATAAAAGCAGTAGCAA
>JAXJVC010000381.1:0-1810 GCA_036308745.1 Oscillospiraceae bacterium
CATTGTACCGCACCTCTCCCGCCCCCTACGGGGGCACCCTCCCCAAAGGGGAGGGCTTGCGGCTGCGCCGCCAAACGATAATTTATCCATTCTCCCTTCCTCTTGACATTCCTTATTATACAAGGTAAACTGAAAGAAAAAACATCAGGAGGTACCCCATGGCATCCAAAGTTTACTTTACCGATTTCTGCACCGGCACTTCCGAGACCCTGCCCCAGAAGCTGGCACGACTGATCATGTCCGCCGGCATTGACAAGATCGATTTCCAGGACAAGTTCGTGGCCATTAAGATCCACTTCGGCGAGCTGGGCAACATGGCCCACCTCCGTCCCGGCTACGCCCGGGTACTGGTGGACATCATCAAGGATCTGGGCGGCAAGCCCTTCCTGACCGATGCCAACACCCTTTATGTGGGTTCCCGAAAGAATGCCCTGGACCACATCGAGACTGCCTATCTGAACGGCTTCAGCCCCTTCTCTACTGGCTGCCATGTGCTCATTGCCGATGGTCTGAAGGGTACCGACGAGGTAGCCGTCCCTGTCAACGGCGGCGAATATGTAAAGGAAGCCCTCATCGGCCGGTCCATTATGGATGCCGACATCGTTATCTCCATGAACCACTTCAAGGGCCACGAAGAAGCAGGTTTCGGCGGCGCTCTGAAGAATCTGGGCATGGGCTCCGGCTCCCGGGCCGGTAAGAAGGATATGCACGATGCCTGCCGCCCAGTGGTGGATAAGGAAAAGTGCGTCGCCTGCGGCGCTTGCTCAAATATCTGCGCCCATGGTGCTCCCAACCTGACGGAAGAGGGCGTCATGCACATCGACTGGAACAAGTGCTACGGCTGCGGCCGCTGCCTCCATGTCTGCCCCGTGGATGCCATCGAAGCCGATGACCACGATGCCGCCCTGTACTTAAATTATAAGATCGCGGAATACGCCAAGGCCGTTGTGGATGGCCGCCCCCATTTCCACATCTCCCTGGTCCGGGACGTCAGCCCCTACTGCGACTGCCACGCAGAAAATGATCTGCCCATCGTCCCCGATGTGGGTATGTTCGCTTCCTTTGATCCCGTGGCTCTGGACCTGGCCTGTGCCGAGGCTGTCAATGCCCAGCCCCGGATGCCCCAGTCCAAGGCAGGCAAGGCAGAGCGCCCTGACCTGGACAATCTGACCGCAGGCTTCCCCCACACCAGCTGGCGCGCACAGATCGACCACGCTGAAAAGATCGGCCTGGGCGAAAGCGAGTACGAACTGATTACTATTTAATATTGTAGGCGCCGGGAAATCCTCCCGGCGCCCATTTTTATTCTTCCCACAAATAATCCATGAACAGGGGCACCTGCTTTTCCCAGTCGGCTTCGCAGTGCCGTCCCTCCACCTGGCAGTACATCCGCACCCGGGCACCGGCGGCTTCCGCCTTGTCTGCGACTTTCCTGTTCCAGCCGTAGGTCTTGCTTGTCCGGTCCTCCTGCTCAGGGTCCAGATCACCATAGGCCTCCCGTGTGCCCCAGGACAGGAACATCCGGGTATCGGGAAGATGGGGATTCTGCTTCATGTCCGCCATAAGAGGGCGCATACAGAAACCGATGGCGCTGGACACACAGGCCGCCTTGGAGAACACGCTGTTATAATGGACTCCGCCGTAGATGGCCATCAAGCCGCCCATGCTGGAGCCGCCGATACCGGTGGTCTCCCGCCCGGGCAGTGTGCGGTATTCCCTGTCGATGTAGGGCTTGACCTCCTCCACTACCCAGCGCATAGTGGCTTCTCCCATGGGCTGGAACTTTCCAAACCAGCTGGTCTTGTTGGCG
>JAXJVC010000382.1:0-4485 GCA_036308745.1 Oscillospiraceae bacterium
AGGGTGTATTACTCACAAAGAAATACACAAAAAAGAGGGGCTTTTTGTGCCTTTTTTTCGCGCATTACGCGTACATACAAATTATATTATCAACCGAGTTTCTTGTCAATGTAAACGTTCCCAGCTTTTGTTTTTTTGTCGTTTTGCCTAATTTGTTGTATGTTAAATTAGGCAAAAACGCCAAATGCAGGGAATTCGTTTTTGTTATGGTCGATTGGTGCCGAGAGAGAGGGGGCATACCGCTTTGTTATCCTCGCTCATCTGTACATGCCATCCCTGCCGCACGCTCCGGAGCGTGCGGCAGGTCTTTTTTATTTTACGATGGCGCTGGTCTGAGGCCCCAGGGTCAGGATATTACCCTCCAGCTTGGCGCTGCCCATACCAACGAAATCGCAGAGCATTTCCGGCGTAAAGCCTTCCACCTTGCTGAAGTCAAAGGTCAGCTCCTGCTGGCCATTGTTGTGCAGCAGGCACAAAGTATCACCCTGATAATCGATCTGGAAACCACCCAGATTTCTGCTGTTTCCCTTGAGGACCGTGTAGGTACCCCGGGCGATGGCCGGATACCGGTGGCGAACAGCGATAACATCGCAGTAGTAGCTGTACAGGCTGTTCTCGTCTGCCATCTGATCGGCAACAGTGGTAGTGATCTGGTTCTTTTTCTGGTAAGTAGTACCCTCCGGATCGCGGATCAGGTCTCCGTCGCCCCAGAGCATGGCAAGCCGCCGGTTAGCATCGGTCATCTCACCGCCACGGGAGCCCCGCATACCGATCTCCTCACCGTAGTAGATCACAGGAGAGCCAGGGCTCAGCAGATAGAGGTTGGCCGCCATACGCATGAAGTTCTCAACCACAAAGGCACCGGCGATCCGGTCCATATCGTGATTGGACAGGAAGGGCATGACCATGCCTTCCGGATTCTTTTCCCACACCTTCTTCTGGTAGGAGGCTATATAGTTGGTATAGTTGGACATAGACTGTCCCTTCGCCGTAGAGGCGATGACACCTTCCGCCTGGGACATGGCGAAATTGAAGCAGTTCATGGCACTGTAGTATTCCAGGATCTCGCCCTCACCGGACCAGCACTCGCCCACGCAGTAGATCTCCGGCTCAAGCTTCCGAAGTTCTTCCATGTACCACTCCCAGAAGGCAACAGACCGCTGGACATCGCCGTAATAGATGTACTTCACCGCGTCAAACCGGAAGCCATCCACGCCCAGGTCCAGATAATACTTTGCCACATCCAGCACAGCTTCCCGGACCTCGGGGTTGTCATAATTGAGTTCGGGCATATCCCCGGAGAAGTTGCACTCATACCAGCAGTCCACACCGGCGATTTTCTGGTAGGTCACGCCGTTGAGCTTGTCTGCTGTGGTGGAGCAGGAATAGAAATCGTAATAGGGATTTTCCGTATCCCCATTGGCCCGGGCTTCCTTGAACTGGAGGAACCACTCATTCTGGCTGGAGGTGTGGTTGATGGCCAGATCCAGGATCAGCTTCACATTCCGCTGCTCGCACAGGTCGGCCAGTTCCTTCAGGTCCTCCATGGTGCCGAAGCGCCAGTCGATCTCATAGTAGTCCTTGGCGTCGTACTTGTGGTAAGAGGGGGAGGTAAAAATAGGAGACAGCCAGATACCCTGAACGCCCAGGTCGCTGCCGGAATTGATGTCTCCATCGTTCAGGTAGTCCATCCGGTTGATGACGCCCCGCAGGTCGCCGATACCGTCATTATTGGAATCGGAGAAGGAACCCACAAAAACCTGATAAAAGGTTCTATAGTTGTCATCGACGGGATCCAGCACAGGCTCTGCTTTCGGCTGGGTCTGTATAGGCAGTTCTTCCCCGACCTCGGGCCGGGCGGCGCAGGCTGTGATCCCCAGGAACAGAGCCGCCGCCAGGAGCAGAGAAACCGCTGATTTGATCATTTTCTTCATATACTCACCTTTCATTCTTCCATAACCGCGTTCAAAACCGCATCGTCGATCTTACCCCAGGCGTTGGGGCCTGCGCATTTTACGTAAATTCCTACAGCAAGGGTATCCCCTTCGCTATATTCGATATTTTCAATGGTCGCGGTATGCCATTCGTTGTAAACGGTGATGCAGGCATCCGCCGTGTCCACAATCTTGCCATTGACCTTCACATAGGCATAAATGTCGGTCTCGCCGCCGTCGCCGCCCATGATGGAAATAGCATAATTATATTTGCCGGGCTTCAGGTCTGCCACTTCCTGTTCCAGGGTAAATTCCACCACGTTGGCAGAGGCGCCCCAGAAATGGTAGTGCTTGCTGCCGGTCAGGGAATCGGCCACCTTATCTTCCACGTGCAGCTGATCAAAGCTGCCGATCTGGGTGGCTATCCAGCCGGACCCGCCATCCTCAAAGCTGCCGTTTTTCAGGAAGTTGTGATCCACCAGGGTAACGTGGCACCGGGCAGTCAAATCCTCCGCCGTACCTGTGATGGTGTATTTTCCCGGGCCGCCCTTTTTCACCGCATCCACGTCCCCATCCCGCCACGCGACCGGGACGCTCTGCCTGGAATTATCCAGCATAACCGCATCCACCGTTTCCGGCAGCACGATCTCACTGCTCAGATCGATGGTAAGGTGAATATCCTCCACGGCATCTGGCCTGTTTTCCACAGCATTTCCGCTTTTTATCAGGCTGAACACCTTCAGGGACTCGATGGCCCTGCCCTTCGCGTCAAAGAACGCCTGATTATCCACAGCGCAGCCGCCGTACCACTTTCCGGCATCCTCGGGGTCATATTCCGCCGCAAAGGAGGAGGCCCAGCCGGAGCCGTAGGTTTCCCAACGATGGGCGTTTTCTTCATAGCTGCTTCCCCCGGCACTGATCCAGGTGCCTTCCCAATAGAACACGCCGATGCCGTTGGTAGTTTTGTTCACCACGGTATCCACCACATCCCGGACAAGATTGGCCTGTCCCTGGAGTGTGAAGGGGTAATCCTTCACCACCTCACTGCCCTCGCCGATGGTATTGCCGCTGAAGTCCGTGTCTTCCGGTGTGAAGGGATAGGAGGTCTCCGCCACCATCACCTTTTTCCCGTAGGTCTGGGCAATATCCGACAGTACCTGAGACAGATTCTCCAGGGTTCCGTGCCAGAAAGGATAGTAGGAAGAGGCGAACACATCATAGTCCACCTGGTAATAGTCCAAATTCTTTCCGTAACCTTCGTAACTGCCCACATTTTCGGGATTGGCAAAGTGGACTGCCACAAGGGCCTCGGGGCAGACCTCCCGCACAGCCCTTGAACCCGCGGACATCAGCTGGGCGATCCGCTTCCAGCCGCCCGCCTGGCTGCTGCTTTCACCGCACAGGGCGCCGTTTGTCTCATTTCCGATCTGCACCATGCCCACATCCACTCCGGCGTCCGCCAATTTCTGCAGGCTGTCTTTGGTGTACTGGTAAAGGGCCTCGGTTTTTTCGTTGATATCCATGCCATCCCAGGCCTTGGGAACCATTTGCTTGCCGGGGTCTGCCCAAAAATCGGAATAGTGGAAGTCCACCAGCAGCTTCATGCCGTGCCGGGCCGCCCGTTTGCCGATGGCCACCGCATTTTCGATATCACAGTTGCCGCCACCATAGCCATTGCCCTCGGCATCGTAGGGATTATTCCACACCCGGACGCGGATATAATTGATGCCGTTTTCACTGAGGATCTGATAGACATCCTTTTCCGCGCCGTCATGGTCGTAGTATTTCACGCCGCTATCTTCCAGGGCGGGGACGCAGGAGGCATCCATGCCCAGAATAAAATCCTCAGGAAAATTTTCCACCTTCTCCACATAGAGAGAATCGGAGGTAACCGTCGCTTCCCTTTCCCCGGGGGCGGAGGCGCAGGCAGTCAAACTCACAGCGGCAGCCAGCATCGCCACTGTCAAGGCATACATTTTCTTGTGTTTTCTCACAAAAAGCACCCTCCCACTGTTTCTTGAAAGGATTTGCGGAATATGGTTGTCTTCCCCAAAAAACGGGTCAGTCTTCGTAATAGAGCATAGCTGCCTCATAGGGCCGCAGGCCGGGGCAGTCTGTGCTGTAGTTGCCGATCAGCAGCCGGGAGCCGTGGAAGTTCTCAGGAATGTCAAACGCCAAGGTCTCTCCGCTGAAATTACACACCACCAGCAGGTGCGCACCCTCCAGGTCCCGGGTGTAGGCGAAGATCTTTTCATTCTCCGGACACAGCAGGGTGAAGGAGCCATCCCGGAACACGGGATATGTCTTGCGCAAAGCAATCAGCTTCTGATAATGATAGAAAACGGAATCAGGATCCGCCAAAGCGGCTTCCGCATTGATGGAACCATAATTGGGATTCACCGGCAGCCAGGGCTTTCCGGTGGTGAAGCCGGCATTCTCCCCCGCTGTCCACTGCATGGGGGTACGGGCATTGTCCCGGCCCCGGGCCCAAATGGAGGTCATAACCTCATCCTCAGAATAGCCCTCAGCCAACCGCTCCCGGTACAGGTTG
>JAXJVC010000383.1:0-10360 GCA_036308745.1 Oscillospiraceae bacterium
ATCCCCGAGGATATGGCGCTGCGGCCCGGACAGCGGGTGCAGCTCCCTTTCGGACGGGGCAATACCCGCACCGAGGGCGTGGTGCTGTCGGTGGAAGCCGGAGACGAAAGCAAGCTGAAGGTTGTGGAGCGGGTGCTGGATGAGGAGCCTGTTTTGACAGAAAAACAGCTTCGATTGGCGGCTTTCCTGCGGGAACGGTATTTTTGCACTTTTTATGATGCCATCCGCACCATGCTTCCGGCGGGGCTGTGGTTTCAGTCCCGGCAACGGTTTTCTCTGACGGAGGACCGGAGCTGGAAGGACAAGACCATCCGCAAGGATGGGGCCTTGGCGGTCCTGCAGCTGCTGGAAAATCTGGGCGGCGAGGGAAAGGAAGAGAACCTTTCGTCTCTGGGCCTGGAGGAAAAGGTGCAGGAGGAGGCACTTGCCTATCTGCTGCGCAAGAAGTGGCTTTCCGCAGAGACGGATCTTCTTCGGCGGATCGGAGACAAGACGGAAAAGATCGCCACCCTGGCGGCCTCTCCGGAGGAAGCGATGGAATACGCTTCCCACCGACCCAAGTCGGCGGTGATGCAGAAAAATGTGCTGGAGCTGCTGTGCAGCGTGGGCAGTGCTGCGGTAAAGGAGATTTGCTACTTTACCGGGGCATCCATGCCTACCATTAACCGGCTGGAAAAGCTGGGATATCTGCGGCTTTCAGAACGGCCTGTGCTGCGCTGCCGGGAGATCCGTCCGGTGAAGCTGGATGGTCCGCTGATCTTAAACCCTGATCAGAGCCAATGCTTTGAGGGACTATCTGGGCAGATGGACCTGCAGGAACCTGGTGTGGCGCTGCTTTACGGCGTTACCGGTTCCGGAAAGACCTCTGTCTATATCAAACTGATCCAAAAATGCCTGGAAAACGGAAAAGCTGCCATGCTTCTGGTGCCGGAGATTGCCCTGACTCCCCAGCTTCTGGGGCTGATGGCGGCCTATTTTGGCGACCGGGTGGCGGTGCTTCACAGCAGTCTGGGCGCAGGCGAGCGCTACGACCAGTGGAAGCGGGTCCGTTCCGGCGAGGCAAAAGTGGTGGTGGGCACCCGCTCGGCGGTGTTTGCCCCCTGCACTGATCCCGGCCTCATCATCCTGGATGAGGAACAGGAGCATTCCTATAAATCGGAAAACCCTCCCCGCTATTCGGCAAAGGAAGTTGCCATCTGGCGGGGTGCCAAAGAGCAGGCCCTGGTGCTTCTGGGGTCGGCTACCCCTTCTATCGAGAGTATGTACCGGGCCAAAAGCGGTGCATATCGCCTGTATACCCTGAAGGAACGCTATAACGGCAAGCCCCTTCCGGCAGTGGAGATCGTGGATATGCGGGAGGAACTGAAAATGGGAAACGACCTTTCCCTCAGTGTTCCCCTGCGCCATGCCCTGATGGATACCCGGGATGCGGGGAAGCAGACCATTCTGCTGCTGAACCGACGGGGCAACAGCAGGGCGCTGGTCTGTGTGGACTGTCGGGAGACCCCGGAATGCCCCCGATGCAGTGTCAGGCTTACCTATCACAGCGCAAACAACCGGCTCATGTGCCACTATTGTGGGTATTCCCAGCCTGTGACAGAGCGGTGTCCCACCTGCGGCGGACCGCTGAAAACCATTGGCACCGGCACCCAGAAGGTGCAGACGGAGCTGAATCAGCTCTTTCCGGAGATGGAAGTGGACCGGATGGATGCGGACACCATCAGTGCGGTGAATACCCACGAAAAGATTCTGGACCATTTCCAGAAGGAGAAGGTGCCTGTGCTGATCGGCACCCAGATGGTCGCCAAGGGCCTGAACCTTCCGGATGTCACCCTGGTGGGAGTGCTGGACGCGGACCTGAGCCTGTACACCGGCGGCTACCGGGCGGGAGAGACCACCTTCAATATGCTGACCCAGGTGGTAGGCCGGGCAGGGCGGGGCGATACCCCCGGCCGGGCTATGATCCAGACTCTGGTTCCCCAGCATCAGGTCATCTGTCTGGCGGCGCAGCAGGATTACGATGGGTTCTATGAACTGGAGATCGGTCTTCGCCGGGTGCAGAACGCGCCGCCCTTTGGGGACCTGGCTACCGTCACTTTCCTGGGACAGGAGGAGACAATGGTGCTGCGGGGTGCGGCAAAGTTTCGGGACAGTCTCATCGCCTGCCTGAAACAGCCTGCCTATATATCGGAAGCCTGCACTGTACTGGGGCCTGCTCCCTGTCCGGTGCCGAAGATCAATTACCATTTCCGCTACCGGCTGACCCTGCGCTGCGGTATGACCCGGAACCTGCGGCTGCTGCTGGCCCATCTTCTGCGGGAATTCAACAAAGATAAATGCAATCGGGGCGTCAGCGCATTTGTTGATGTCAACGGATTTGATTCATAAAGAGAGGTTACCACATGGGACTGCGTAAAATTTTAACCGATAAAGATCCGGCTCTGCATAAGGTGTGCAAACCGGTGGAAAAATTTGACTGGCGGCTGCATAAGCTGCTGGATGACATGGCCGATACTCTGGCGGAAGCCAACGGCGTTGGCCTGGCTGCCCCTCAGGTGGGTATCCTGCGACGGGTGGTCATTGTGGACACCGGCGAGGAAATCCTGGAGCTGGTGAACCCTGTTATGCTGGAGACCGACGGCGAGCAGGTGGGTGCTGAGGGCTGCCTCAGCGTTCCCGGCAAGTACGGCCTGGTGAAGCGGCCCTACTATGCCAAGGTCCGGGCCCAGGACCGCAATGGCGAATGGTATGAGGTGGAAGGCGAAGAACTCATCGGCCGCTGCTTCTGCCATGAGCTGGACCACCTGGACGGCATCGTCTATACCGAGGTCATGGACCGGTTCCTGACCGAGGAAGAACTGATGGGTGACGACGAATAAAAAATCCTTCGGAGGATGACCAATGAGAGTTGTCTTTATGGGAACGCCGGACATTGCGGCGACCTGTCTGAAAAAAATACTGGCCGACGGTTTTGAGGTGGTGGGTGTCTACACCCAGCCCGACCGTCCCAAGGGCCGCGGCATGAAAATGGTTGCCTCTCCTGTTAAGGAAGTGGCTCTGGCGAATAACATCCCCGTGTTCCAGCCGGAAAATTTCCGGGAGGAGGAAAGCGTAGAGCAGCTGCGGGCGCTGAACCCCGATGTCTGCGCCGTGGTGGCCTATGGCCGCATCCTGCCCCAGAAGGTGCTGGATATTCCCAGCTTCGGCTGTGTCAATATCCACGCCAGCATCCTGCCCCAGTACCGTGGCTCCGCGCCCTATCAGTGGGCTGTGCTGGACGGCTGCGCCGAGACCGGCGTTACTGCACAGTTCATGTCCCGGGGCGTGGACGAAGGCGATATCATCGACAT
This sequence comes from Oscillospiraceae bacterium, assembly GCA_036308745.1. Classification (GTDB taxonomy): domain Bacteria; phylum Bacillota; class Clostridia; order Oscillospirales; family Oscillospiraceae; genus Faecousia. Next base: position 3,351 of record JAXJVC010000383.1, read on the forward strand.
TTCCAGAACCCCCATTGGGGAGAATGAGACCGCCGGCCAATTGCTGGACCGGCTGGCAGTGCTGGGCGCAGACCTGCTGAGCAACACCCTGACCCGGTTTGCTTCCGGCAAGGTGGAGGGCATCCCCCAGAATGGGGAGGAGGCAACCTTTGCACCCATGCTGGATAAGACCATGTGTCCCATTGATTTCGGGAAGACTGCCCGGCAGGTGCATAACCAGGTCCGGGGCCTGCATCCCTGGCCTGTTGCTACCATGGAACTGCAGGGCAAGAAGTTCAAGGTCCATGAGTCCCGGGTGGTGGACGGTAACGGCGCCCCCGGTGAGATCCTGGGCCTGACCAAGACCGGACTGGTTATTGCCTGCGGCGAGGGTGCTGTTGAGATCCGTTCCCTCCAGGCAGAGGGCGGCAAACGGATGGCGGCTCCCGATTATTTCCGGGGCCATCCCCTGGAGCTGTAATGGGCGCCCGGGAAACGGCGCTGTGCGCGCTGATCGCCTGCCGCAAGGATGGCGCCTGGTCCAATGGTGTCTTGAAGGAGTATATTCAGCGGGACCGGTTAGATCCCAGAGACGCGGGCCTGGCCACCCGGCTGTGCTATGGTGTGATCCAGAACCGGAACAAGCTGGACTTTTATCTGAAACAGCTTCTCACCGGAAAGCTGAAGGATCTGCATCCTGTGGTGCGGGATATCCTTCACCTGGGGCTGTATCAGATCTACGAACTGGACAAAATTCCCGACAGCGCTGCGGTGAATGAATCCGTGGCACTGTCGAAGAAATATTGCAAAAATCCCCGGGCAAGTGGTCTGGTCAATGGAGTTCTGCGCAATGCCGTCCGCACCAAGGGCACTCTGAAAGAGCCGGTGTCCTATGCCGACCGCTACAGCCACCCGGAGGAACTGATCAACCTGCTGAAGGGCTCTCTGCCCAAGGGCAGGCTGGAGCCTATGCTGATCGCCAACAACGCTGCGCCCCAGACGGTGGTGCAGGTGAATCTTTTTAAGACCACCGCCGCGAAATTGGTCGAATCCCTGGAGCGGCAGGGGGTTACCGCCCAGCCCCATGGCTGGATGGAAAACTGTCTGGTGCTGTCCGGTACCGGCAGCATTGAACAACTGGATGCCTTCAAAGAAGGCTGGTTCTATGTGCAGGACCCGGCATCCAAGCTCAGCGTCCTCTGTGCCGGACTCCCCCGGGAAGGGGCGCAGGTCCTGGACTGCTGTGCGGCCCCTGGCGGAAAAAGCTTTGCCGCTGCCATTGCCATGGATGGGAAGGGACATATCACCTCCTGTGATGTTCATGCCCACAAAACAGGCCTCATCGAAAACGGTGCGGCCCGTCTGGGTCTGCCCAATATCACCGCCCGACAGCAGGATGCTACAGAAAACGTCCCGGAATGGGTGGGGCAGATGGATGCGGTGATTTGTGACGTACCTTGCTCCGGCCTGGGCATTATCCGGAAAAAGCCGGACATCCGATACAAAAACCTGAAGGAAATGGAAGCGCTTCCCGGCCTTCAGCTTCAGATCCTGTCCAATCAGGCTTCCTATGTCAAGCCCGGCGGCGTGCTGATGTATTCCACCTGCACCGTGCTGCGGCGGGAAAATGAAGATGTGGTGAAGGCCTTTTTGGAAAACCACCACGATTTTTATCTGGAACCTCTGGGGCTGCCCGGTGTGTTCCCCAAGAATGAGACCGGGATGCTGACCCTGATCCCCGGCGAATACGATACCGACGGCTTCTTCATCTGCCGTCTGCGGAGGAAAGCATGAACCTGAAATCCCTGACCCAGCCGGAGCTGGCTGACATCTTAAAAGAGCTGGGACAGCCGAAGTTTCGGGCCAAGCAGGTCTACACCTGGCTTCATAAGGGCGTTCGCTCCTACGACGAGATGACGAACCTTCCCAAAGGGCTGCGGGATGCTCTGGCCGAAAAGTATCCCATCCATGTCCCCAAGGTGGTGCGCAAGCAGGAATCTTCCCGGGACGGCACCATAAAATACCTGTGGGAGCTGGCTGACGGCAACTGCGTAGAGACGGTGCTGATGCGCTACCACTACGGCAATACCGTCTGCATCTCCACGGAGGTGGGCTGCCGCATGGGCTGCGCCTTCTGCGCGTCCACTCTGGGTGGTCTGGTGCGGCGGCTGGAGCCGTATGAAATGCTGGACCAGGTGCTGTTTACCCAGATCGATTCCGGACTCCCCGTGTCCCACATCGTGCTGATGGGCATCGGCGAGCCACTGGATAACTTTGATAACGTGATGCGGTTCCTGGAGCTGGTGAACAGCCCCGACGGCATGAACATCTCCATGCGCCACATCAGCCTTTCCACCTGCGGCCTGGTGCCGAAGATCGACGAACTGGCTCAGCGGAAGCTGCAGATCAGCCTGGCGATCTCCCTCCATGGCTCCAATGACGAGATCCGAAACAAGATCATGCCGGTGAACAAGGCCTATCCCATCGATGTGCTTCTGGAAGCCTGCCGCCGATACTATGCGGCAACCAGCCGCCGGATCCATTTTGAGTACGCCATGATCGATGGTGTGAATGATTCCGAAAGCTGCGCCAAAGAATTGCTGCGCCGCTTGAAGGGCCTGCCAGCCCATGTGAATCTGATCCCACTGAACCATGTAGAGGAAAGCCCTCTGAAGCCCAGCAGCAAGGCAGCTGTGGCGAAGTTTCAGAAGACACTGGAAGACGGCGGCGTGACGGCTACCGTCCGGCGGACCCTGGGCGGCGATATCGATGCCTCCTGCGGACAGCTGAGAAGAAAATATACCAAAGGAAAATAACACATAGAGAAAAAGAGGTGCAACGCCCATGCAAAGCTGGGGACTGACCGATCCCGGTTGCGTAAGAAAACAGAATCAAGATGCCTACCAGATGGAACAGCTTGACCACAACAGCCTGCTTTGCGTGGTCTGCGACGGTATGGGCGGCGCCAAATCCGGCAATATTGCCAGCTCTCTTGCGGTGGATGTTTTCGTTCAGGAGATCCGCCGGAACTGGAAGCCTTTGATGGACCAGGAACGGGTCGACCAGATCCTTCGCAGCGCTGTGAAGCTGGCCAATTTTACCGTGTTCGACCAGGCGCAGCAGTTTACGGAGTTTGACGGTATGGGCACCACCCTGGTGGCGGTGCTGATCCGGGGCAAGAAGGCCACCGTTGTCAATGTGGGTGACAGCCGGGCCTATGGCATCGACCGCACCGGTATCCGCCAGATCACCCGGGACCATTCCCTGGTGCAGCTGATGGTGGAGCGGGGAGAACTGACCCCCGAGCTTGCCAAGCTCTATCCCGGCAAGAACTTTATTACCCGTGCCATCGGTACGGAAACCACAGTTATGTGTGATATCTACCATATGGACGTGGCAAAGGGAGACTTCCTGCTGCTGTGTTCCGATGGACTGAGCAATATGATGGACGATCAGGAGATCTTATTTGAGGTTGTCCATGGCGTCAATAAGCAGCTTTGCTGTAAGCGGTTATTGGATATTGCCAAAAACCGCGGGGCGCCGGATAACGTGACCAGCGTTCTGATTTTGATTTGATTCGCTACCCCTGAAAGGAGCTATTTTTTGAATATGGATCAATATATTGGACGGCTGCTGGACAACCGGTACGAGATCCTGGAGGTCATCGGCACCGGCGGAATGGCCGTTGTATATAAAGCCCGCTGTCACCGGCTAAACCGGCTGGTAGCTATCAAGATACTGAAAGATGAGTTTGCTCGGGACGAAGAGTTCCGCCGCCGCTTCCACGCGGAAGGCGAGGCTGTGGCTATGCTGAGCCATCCCAACATCGTCCAGGTTTACGACGTTTCCTCTACCGACAGCGCCAACTTCATTGTCATGGAACTGATCGATGGCATTTCCCTGAAGCAGTACATGGAATCCAAGGGCGTTCTGAACTGGAAGGAGACCCTTCATTTTGCCAATCAGATCGCCAAGGGTCTGGAACACGCCCATAGCCGGGGCATCGTCCACCGGGACATTAAGCCCCATAATGTGATGGTGCTGAAAAATGGCTCTGTCAAGGTCATGGACTTCGGTATCGCCCGGGTGATGAACAAGAGCAACACCCTGACCAAGGAAGCTTTGGGCAGTGTTCACTACATCTCTCCGGAACAGGCCAAGGGCGGCTATACGGATAACCGCTCTGATCTGTACTCCCTCAGTGTGGTCATGTACGAAATGATGACCGGACGGCCTCCCTATGACGGAGAATCTGCCGTGGCAGTGGCCATCCAGCACATCAACGGCGGCGCGCCCATGCCCTCCACTCTGAATCCCAATATTCCCGGCGGCCTGGAGCAGGTCATCATGAAGGGAATGGCCCTGGATGTGAATGACCGCTATCCCTCTGCCACAGCCATGCTGCAGGATATGGAGGAGTTCCGGAAGAATCCCGCCGTCCTGTTTGGCTATACTTACAGATCCGTTTTGGATGACGCGACCCGGCCCATCGGCACCATTCCTGCAGTGCAGCCCCGGACCACTGCGGAAAAGGTGGTCCAGGCCAAGACCGGCGCGGCGCCTGCACCACGGCCTGTCACTGACAGCGCCCGGCTTCGCCAGACCGGCCCTGTGGGGCCGTCCTCTGCGGCCACCACTGCGGTGAGAAAACGGACCACCGGCACCGTCACCTCCAATACCGGCCGCACCCGGGACGCAGAAGCGATCCGCCGGGCTCAGCAGCGCCGGCGGGAGGAAGAGGAACGCCGGGAGGAAGAGCGCAGCCGTGTGGCGACTTTGGCCATCGTGGTGTGCAGCGTGGTAGCTATTATCGCCATTGCGATTTTCCTGGTGGCACTGTTCAACGGCGCTCTTCTGAATCAGGAGATGGAATATGTGGAAGTTCCTTATCTGGAGGGCCAGATGTACTCCGAGGAGCTTGCCAGCCAGTACAGCGATTTTGTGATTGTGTTGCAGCCCCAGCAATACAATGAACAATATGAAAAAGGCCAGATCATGCACCAGGAACCCATTGGGGGCAGTAAGGTCTCCAAGGGTACCAAGCTGTATCTGACCATCAGCATGGGAAAGGAGACCCAGGTGAAGCTCATGGAAGACCTGGTGGGCGTCACACAGGAGGAGGCAAAGTCCTTCCTGGATGGTCAGGGTCTGCACTATTTGTTTCGCAATGAGGCAAGCTATGTGTATGAAGCGGGCCTGGTGATCCGCACGGATCCCGCCGAGGGCATCGAAGTCACAGAAGGCCAGACCATCAAGGTCTGGGTCAGCACCGGTCCCGAGGTCGTCACCGCCAAAATGCCCAATGTGATGGGTCTGGATATCGACCGGGCAGTGGAACAGCTGAATGACGCGGGCTTTGAATTCGTCCGCACCAGAAGTGTGGAGAGCCTGAAGCCCAAGGGCGAGGTGGTCTACCAGTCCCAGGAAAAGAATCTGGAGATTGACATCAATACGGAGATCTTGCTGGAATACTCCGAAGGGCCGGAGGTGATCCTGGAGCGGATGCCCTATCTGGTGGGCAAGGAAGAAAGCATGGCTCTGGACGATCTGGAACAGCGGGGCTTCCGGAAGGTGCGCACCGCCGGCGTGGAAAGCGATGAACCCAAGGGTACCGTTGTGAGTCAGTCCGTTCAGGAAGGCAAGCAGGTGGATATCACTACGGAGATCGTATTGGAGATTTCTACCGGACCTGCGGAGACCACCCAGGCAGCTACGGAGGCGGAGCTGCAGCCGGTCACCAGGGAAGTGATCTTTAAGATCCCTGCATGGGACAAGCCTTATGTGCTGTCGATCCAGCTGGAAGGCAAGGAGATCGCCGAAGCAACAGAGATCCAGCCCGGTACGGAAAGCTTTACCCTGAAGCTGACGGGCATCGGAACTAAGGCGTATAAGCTGTATATCAATGGGGAAGAATACAGCACCCAGGAAGTGAAGTTTACCGATGGCTGAGAAAATCACGGGCCGGATCGTCCGGTCTATCAGCGGTTTTTATGATGTGCAGGTGTCTGACCGGGTAATTAGCTGCCGGGCCAGAGGCATCCTGCGCAAGGAAGGAAATTCCCCCCTGACTGGCGACATGGTGGAAATCACCGTGGAGCGGGGGAAGGGGATGGTAGAGAAGATCCTGCCCCGGAAGAACAGTTTTGTTCGGCCTGCGGTGGCAAACGTGGATGCACTTGTGGTATTTGCTGCCAATGTGAATCCGGTGACGGAGCCGTTCCTCATCGACCGTGTGGCGGCGATCGCCGGTGACCAGGAGGTCACGGTGTACCTGTGCGTCAACAAGTGCGACCTGGATCCGGCGCTGGATCTGGTCCGGATCTATGAAAACGCCGGCTTTGCCGTGATCTGCACCAGCGCCGAGACCGGCGAAGGGGTAGAGGAGCTGCGGCAGCTCCTGCAGGGGAAGCTGACGGCTTTCACCGGAAATTCCGGCGTGGGCAAGAGCAGTATCCTGAACCGACTGTGTCCGGAACTGGCCCTGCCCACCGGAGAGGTTTCTGAAAAGCTGGGCCGGGGACGGCATACCACCCGGCACGTGGAGCTGTACCGGCTGGGGGAGGATACCTATGTGGCAGATACCCCGGGCTTTTCCTCCTTTGACACGGACCAGATGGATGTGATTCTGAAGGAGAACCTTCAGTACGCATTCCCGGACTTCGGCCGGTATATCGGACGGTGCCGTTTTGACGACTGCTCCCACCGCAAGGAACCGGGGTGCGCAGTCCGGGAAGCCTGGGAGGCGGGGCAGATCGAAAGTACCCGCTACGACAGCTACCTGAAGCTGTATGAAAAAGCAAGCCAGATCAAATTGTGGGAACTGAAGTAAGAAAACGCGCCCGACCGGGCGCGTTTTTTAATTAGGAGTTAGGAATTAGGAGTTATGAATTTAGAATGCTTGCAATACTGTATATCATCCGCGTGGAAAGGGTACGCTTGCAGGGAGCGTTTCACAATAATTCCTAATTCCTTACTGTTTTCTGTTCGCCATTATTGCTGAAAAATAATCGAGGTTTTTGTAATTTATTCTG
>JAXJVC010000384.1:0-2206 GCA_036308745.1 Oscillospiraceae bacterium
CAACGTGGGCTACAGCGACTTCTTCAAGGACAGCGATGTACTGCGCAAGGCCCTGACCTATGCCATCGACCGGGAGACCCTCATTGAGGAGAATTACCGGGGCATGGCCTATCCTGCGACCCTGGCAGCATCCCCCGGCTCCCCCTACTACAGCGAGAGCCTGGCGGCCAACTATGCGTTCGATGCCCTGAAATTCGTGGACATGATCAGCGGCTGGCATCCCCCCAAGACCGAAAAGGGCGGTGATAAGCTTCTGGAACTGCTGGTGAACAGCGATGACTCCGCCCGTCTGCGGACGGCCCGGGATATCGCCGACGCCCTGACGGAGATGGGCATCCCCTGCATTACCAAGGAATACGGAAGCGTTACCTATGAGCAGGTGCTGGTGGCAGGCAACTACGACCTGTACCTGGGCCAGACCAAGCTGTCCCCGAACATGGACCTGTCCTGCTTCTTTGGCTGGCGGGACCTGAGCCGGGGCGGCATCACCGATAATACCCTTTACAAGGTGGGCCTGGATGCACTGGCTAACGAAGGCAACCACTACAACCTGCTGAAGGACGTGGCAGAGGATGCCAAAATCATCCCCGTGCTCTTTGGCTACTATGCGGTCTTTGCCGAGCGTGGCATGATGGAAGACCTGTCTCCTTCCCGGGACAACGCCTTCTTCTATACCCTGGACAAGACCATGGCCAGCACCAAGATCGCCACGGTTTATGACTAAAGCAATGGGCGGGCATTTGCCCGCCCATATGCACCTTAATGAAAGGAAGTACGAAACATGAAGAAATGGATCGCATTTGCACTGGCGCTTGCTCTGCTGCTGTGCGGCTGCGGCAAGGCTCCCGTGGAGGAACAGCCCCAGACCACCGCGGCTCCCACCGCTGCCACCACCGAACCTACTACCGAGCCTACCACAGAACCCACCACCGCTCCCACCACGGAGCCTGCTCCCGTTTACACCAATCCCCTGAACGGTGAGATTCTGGAGGAGCCCTATGACGGACGGCTGTTTGCCGTGACCATCAGCAACATCCCCGATGCTCTTCCCCATGTGGGCGTGACCCAGGCGGATATTTATATGGAGATGTTCGTCAACGGCTCCATCATCCGGGGTCTGGCTCTGTATACCGATATCACCGGGGTGGAGTCCATCGGCTCCGTCCGGTCCACCCGGCTGATGTTCAATGACATCGTCACCCACTATGACGCGGTGCTGGCCCATGCCGGCGGCTCCAGCCAGGTGCTGACGGATGCCCGGAACCGGGGCATCGACAATTTCAACATCGACACCTGGGACAAGACTGCCTATTCCGTCCGTGAGGAGACCCGGAAAAAGCTGGGCTGGGAGCATTGCCTGATGGGCATCGGCTCCGGTCTGGTGGACCACGCCGTGGAAAAGGGCATGGCCATCACCCAGGACCCGGAAAAGAGCTACAACCTGACCTTCGTGGAGGATGGCACTCCTGTGGACGGCGAGACCGCCGAGGAGATCACCGTGCGGATCACCTATCATGGCACCTGGAAGGACACCACCATGAAGTATGACCCTGAGCTGGGAGAATACGCCTACTGGCAGTATGGCAAGCGGATGGAGGACGGTGTCACCGGCGAGCCGGAGACCTTTGAAAACGTGATCATCATGTTTGCTAACATCACCAAGGAAGGCATCTACCATGTGGCGGACTTCGTAGCCGGCGGCGAGGGCTACTTTGCCTGCGGCGGCAAGATGATCCCCATTCTGTGGGGCTGCGATGGGGAGGACCAGCCTTTCTGGTTCACCACCCAGGACGGAGAACCCCTGCCCTTCGGCGTGGGAAGCACCTATATCGCCATCACCACCCCCGATTCTCCCCTGACTTACGGTGCAGCGGAGGCTGCCGAAACAGAATAAGCAACCTGCACCGAAATTTCTTTGAAAAAAAACGGTTTTTGACAAACTTTACAGTTTACAACCATCTTAGGTTATTGTATAATGAATCCGTACGGGATTATCGAATCCTGTACGGATTCAGTCTAATATACTGCGCAAGCAGTAATGAAAAAATGGAGGAATTACCATGTCTGTTAAAGTTGCTATCAATGGTTTTGGCCGTATCGGCCGTCTGGCTTTCCGTCAGATGTTCGGCGCTGAGGGCTTCGAGGTTGTCGCTATCAACGACCTGACCTCTCCCAAGATGCTGGCTCACCTGCTGAAGTATGACTC